>JAZSKO010000206.1:0-6531 GCA_045534875.1 Eubacteriales bacterium
GGCATCCTCCTTTTTTCTTAGGATTCGATCGGGTCAAGACGCGCCTCTTCCTCTGCGATGGTGCAAAAGCTCCTTGGCCGTTTGCAAAAGGGCGGGCATCTCCACCGCCACAAGCACCGCCAAAAGCGGAAGCGCCCACAAAACGGGACGGCTCGGCGCGAAGGTCATCGCGCTTGCCATGGCGACCAAGAGCGCAACTCCCACGATCTGCCTCGGCAGATACAAGCGGAAGCGAAGCAGACGCGGCGCATCCCACAAGCGAAGGATATAGACCACTCCGTAGCCGAGGAAGGTGGCCACTGCCGCGCCAAGCGCGCCGATCCGTGGGATAAGCAGGGCATTGAGGCAGAGATTGAGCAGTGTTCCCGTCACCGCCGTCAGAAACGAGTGCAGACTCTTCTTTTTGACGAGATAGACGGTTGCCAGAAACGAGACGATGGATTCCAGCGCCGCCGCGCAAAGCAGGGTGGGCATATAGCGTCTCGCCTCGCCGTAGGCCTCGTTGAGCAACAGGTCGCACAAAAGAGGCGACGCCACGATCAGAGCGGCCGCTCCGAAGAAGACGACCGAGAGATATCCCTTGAAGACCTTGGAATAGAAGCCACCGCAGGTCTCGTCATCCGCCGACTCGGCCACCGCCGAGAACTGCCACGCCTGCATGAAGATCCCCGATACAAGGGTGACCACGGTCGGGATCTTATACGCCGCCGAATAGATGCCGTTCACCTCAGCACCGCAGATGGCGTTGACGAAATAGCGATCCGAGAGGTCGGTGATCAGCCAACAGATGGTGGTTGGCACCATGGGCAGGCTGAACCGAAACAGCTCCCGCATCACGCTTTTTTGAATGTTCGTCACGCGAAAGACTCTCCAAAGTCTTGCCACCACCACCAAAAAGACGGTGGTGAGAAGATTTCCAACGATCACCGCCAGCACGTATCCCGTCACACCCAGATCAAAGACGATCAGGAATAAGAGATTGCAAAGGATGGTGAGAACCGTGTTCAAAATTCCCTGCACCGCGAACAGGCGCGGACGGTCGATGGCGCGAACGTATTGCGCGCAGACCGCCTGCACGTCGGCAAACAGGACATACAGGATCACCAAAACCGTTTCGATGGGGAGAGAACCCCAGATCGCGATCGGCACACCGACGGCAAGCAGGAGCGCAAAGCCGCCTCCGAGCAGAGCAACGCTCGATGAAAAGACCGCCTCGCGGTTGGCGTTCCTCTCCGCCGCAAAGCGGAAGATGCCCGTGGTGATGCCCATGCAGGCAAACGGCATGATGAGGTTGGCCGTTCCCGTGATCAGCTCGGCCGCGCTGTACTGCGTGGGCGAGAGAAGCGCCGTGTAGAGCGGCATGAGAAAAAAGACCAACAGCTTCGAGCCGAAGGTGCCGATCGCCAAGACCAGCGTATCGGAAAATAGTTTCTTATAGCGGTTCATCTCTGCCGCCCCCTTTCAAAAGTCAATGAAATGCGTTCCTTACGGGATCAAAAACCGTCCCATCTCCCGCAAATAGGCAATCGCCTCGGGATGGAGCAGAGCATCTATGCTCTCTCCCTTCATCAGCCGATCGCGCACCAAGGTCGAAGAAACCTCTCCGTAGGCGTCCTCCGCCTTTAACAAGACCGTTTGAAAACGGGGATTGTGCGCGTGGTTCCACTCGGCCATTTCCCGCTCGTAGGCAAGATCCGTCTCATTCCGCCAGCCCTTGCAAACGGCGTCGGCTCCGAGACGGTCATACAGATCGATCAGCATACCTGTGTCCGCGATCACGCGGACCGAGGACAGATCCGACAGGCTTCGCTTAGCAATCTCCACGCGCTCCTCCATCGAAAAGAGGGTGCGCTTTTGGGAATTCACCATCACCGCCACCACGACCTCGTCGTAACGCTCCAAGGCCTGACAGATCAGGGAGCGATGCCCCATCGTGAGGGGATCGTAGCTTCCCGGAAGGATGGCGAGGCTCATGCGTCCTCTCCCTTCATGCGGAGCAGCGTGATCTGCGCGATGCCGTAGCGCGCGCTTCGAAGGCAGGTGAAGCGCGATTCCAGATCCGTGTCGCCGTCAAACACATGGGCGGCGTCCTCGGTCTCACACACCAAGGTACAGCCCTCTCCGATGGCGCGGTAACGGATCAGCTCACGGATGGCGCGCGGAACGCTGTCCTTGGCGTACGGGGGATCTAAAAAGACCAGATCGAAGCATCGCTTGCCCCGACAGGAGCGCAAAAACTCCACGGCGTCGGCGCAATAGATCTCGCAATCGAGCGCCAGCTTGGTTTTCAGCGCGTTCTTCTTGATGATCTCCACCGCGTCCTTGGAGCGATCCACCAAGACGGCTCTCGCCGCCCCTCGGCTGACCGCCTCCAGGCCAAGCTGTCCCGAGCCGGCGTAAAGGTCGAGCACCTGCCTGTCCTCGATCTCAAATTGAAGCATCGAAAAGACCGCCTCCTTGACCCGCTCTGCGGTGGGTCGGGTGGTCTTTCCCTCCAAGGTCTGCAAACGGACACCTCTGGCTTTACCGGTTATGATCCGCATTTCTCTGTCCTCCGTTTTGTGATGATTCGGTTTCCTTCTTGTGGAAATAGGCGTAGATCGCCTCGGCATCTCTTTGTCCGATGCCCTTCACCGCCGCCAAGGTCGCGGCATCTGCCTTCTTGATAGCCGACAGCGACATGACCGACAGCAGTTTTTTCGCCTTGGCAGGGCCGATCCCCTCAATGGCGGTGAGCGAGGAGGTGGTGACGGTCTTGCGCTTGGCGGTCTCCATGCGTTTCACCGTGAAGCGGTGAACCTCCTCCTGAATGCGATAGATCAAGGAAAAGATCTCTCGCTCGCGCGCGATGCTGATCTCCTCTCCGTCGGTGCAGAGCGCCCGGGTTTTGTGATAGTCGTCCTTGACCATGCCGAACACGGGAATGGGAAGCTCCTTTTCCGCGAGCAGCTCGCGGATCACCGAAACGTGTCCCTGTCCACCGTCGAGCAAAATCAGATCCGGAAGCTCGGAAAACGAGCCCTCGGCGTCCTGCAAGTGTGCCAGCCGACGCGACAGGGCCTCGCGCATGGAGGCGTAGTCGTCCACGCCCTCCACGCTCTTGATCTGGAAGCTACGGTAATCGGATGGGGAGAATTTTCCATCCTTGCAAACGATCATGCCTGCCGTCAGATGCTCGCGACCGAGGTTGGAGATGTCGTAGGCCTCGATCCGTTGCGGATAGGTCTCCAAGCGCAACAGCGCGGCGAGCGCGGCAAGCGTGGTCTCCCTTCCCTCGGATTCGATGCGGTAGCGCTTCGCCTTTTCGGCGGCGTTCCGCTCCACGAGCCGACACAGGGTGTGCAATCGTCCTCTCTCGGGGGTATGCACATGGATGCGTCGCTCTGCCAAGCGGCTGAGTCCCTCCGAAAGCGTTTCCCGCTCGTCCTCCCCCAAGGGAAAGCCCAAGAGGAGCTTTGGGGGGATGTAGGCTCTGGCGCGGTAATGCTCATAGAGGAAGGACGCCACGTCCTCCGGCTCCAAGATATTGTCTGCTCCAAAGAGAAAATCGGCGCTGTCCTGCAAAATGCCCGACCGAATGTAAAAGATCGAGATGCAGGAGCAGAAATCGTCCGAATAGAGCGCCACCACATCCTGCTCGGTGTCGGGTGACGCCACCACGGTCTGCTTTTCTCCGATGGCGCGGAGGGCCTTGAGGGTATCGCGGCAGGCAGCCGCCGCCTCGAAGCGCTCCTGCTCGGCATATTCCATCATGCGCCGCTCGATCTCGCGTCTGACCGAATCGTTGCGACCGTTGAGAAGCTCGGCCGCCAGCTTGATCCGGGCGCGGTAATCCTCGACCGTGACCTCCCCCGTGCAAACGCCACAGCACCGTCCCATCTGGTAGTAGGTACAGGGAGGCACCCGTCCGATCTCCTTGGGAAATCGGTGGGAGCAGGTGGGAAGCCCCATGGTGCGGTTGGCCAATTCGATGAGCGAATAGGCCGTCCCCACACCCGAATACGGACCGAAATAGAGTGCCTTGTCGGCATCACACTTACGGGTGAAGACCACACGAGGATAGTCCTCGTCGGTAATTTTGATATAGGGGTAGGATTTGGCATCCTTGAGGCGAACATTATACTTGGGCGCATACTGCTTGATGAGGGTGTTTTCCAAGGAAAGCGCCTCGATCTCGGTGTCGCAGAGGTAGTAGTCGAACTCCCGCACCATCGAGACCATGCGCGCGGTTCGGATCGGCTTCTCTCCCTCCTGAAAATACTGCGAGACCCGATTTTTCAGTTTACGGGATTTGCCAACGTAGATCACGCGGTCGTTCTTGTCCCGCATGAGGTAGACCCCCGGCGTCAGAGGCAACGTATTGGCTTTTTCCAGCAGCTTTTTTTGAATATCGTTCATACGCGCCTCCTTTCCTTGGGTGAAAAACAGCGGCGTGCCGTCCTTGGGGACATGAGCGCACGCCGCTGTGTTTTTCTCAACGTAAATTTTACTGTTCTGCGAAATCGCTGTCGATGAGCGCGCAAAGCCCGTCCAGCGCTTCAGCCTCACCCGTTCCGTCTGCGATGAGCGTCACGGTCATTCCTCTGGCGATTCCCAACGAAAGAACACCCAGCAGGCTTTTCGCATTTACCCTGCGATCGTCCTTTTCCACCCAAATCGAGCACGGGTACGAGGTTGCCTTCTGGATAAAGAAGGTTGCCGGTCTTGCATGGAGACCACTGGCATTGTTGATGACGACGTCTCTTGAAATCATATGTCCTCTCGCTTCCTGATTTGTTCCATTCCTCGCGCAAGCACGGGTGAATGTTATTTTTCGACATATATAGTATATCAAAAAAAATCGTCAAAATCAATAGTCATTCGGACGCATTTTACCCAATTGAAGCACTTTTTTTCGTGCAAAATCCCCAAAATCAAAGACATTCCTTCCCAGAAAGAAGGGGCTGGGGGCGCCTTTTTCCTCTATGAGAAGGCCTTGATTGTCAGATCCGGCGCGGCGCGATCGGAATAGAGACGCAACGCCTCTCCCACCGAAAGCGGGACGCGTCCGTCGAGCAGCAACAACCCCTCGCTTCTCCTTCCCTCCACCTCCACCGTCACCTCGGCATCCCGAAGACTTCCCTCGGAAAGAGTGCCTCGAACCGTGGCGTTTCCGTCCTTTACCTCGACCGTTGCCTCGCTCGACACGATCTCACTCACCCGTCCAAAGACCTCGCCCGACGCCGTGTAGAGGGTATCCCCCTCCTCCAAGCAGGCAAGCGTTCGCTCCTCCACGCCGCTCCAACGCAGATGCACCGTCAGCGTTTCGTTTTCCGGTCCCCCTCCCCGATGCAGATCCCACGCCCGAAAGAGCGCGCCTCCCACGCCGAGCAGGAGCAACAAAAGCAAAAATCCGTCGGCGATCCCAAGACCGCCTCGCTCGTCCCGTCCTCTCACGATTCCAACACCTCCACCTCGATCATCCGCGCGTTTGCGGCGTAAAAGCCGCCGATGCGAAAGACGCCGTCGCTTCCTGCCGCGATCCGTGTATCCTCCACGCGAAGTCCCTCGCCCTCTCGCAAGCGTCCCGAAAGCGACACCGTGATCTCCCAATCCACGCGTTCCTCGTCGGTGATCCATACGGGCTGACCGTTCTCTGCCGAAAGACGTCTGTGCGGTGCTTCCTCTACCGCGATCACGCGTCCCAGCGTCACGGTTCCGCTCCCGTTTCGCACAAGGTCGTCGACCTTTGGTAGCGCGTCCTGTGCCTGCTCGGTCCTCAAAACCGTGACACGTAGAACGCAAATTGCCTCAACCGGTCGTCCCTTTTCCCGTCTTATCCAGAGAAACGCGCCTCCCAGAAGCAGACCGACCACCGCCAAAAGCAAAAGGGCATCTGCCGCGCCGAAGCGCCGTTTGGGTTCGGTTTCGTCTCGTCTCATCGTCCTTCCTCCCCTTCACTCAGATTCATACAGACGGCGCAAAAGCACCAAAACAGCCAAAACAGCCCGAAATGATACCACACGCAGTCGAAAAGCCCCATGATCATGACCCCCACGATGCCGCAAAGAAAGGGGAGACAGAGCAGGCGGCGTGGGTCATCCTGCCGCCGAAGCAAGCCTCCGCACCGTCTTGCCAGCCGCCAAAGAAGGAGGACGACCGTCACAAAGCTCGGTAGTCCCGTCTCAACGAGCAGTTGCAGGGGCTGGCTATGGGCGTGCATAACGCGCTCTGTCCCCGGAACGGCATGGGAAGGATAAACGAGGTGGAAGGAATCTTCCCCACAACCGATCCCAAAGGGGTGGGCGCGAAGCATCCGAAGCGAGCCCTTCCACGTGTAGAAACGATAGCGCGACGAGGATTCGGTGATCTGTCCGATGCTGAGAAAGCGGTTGGAAACGCTCCTCGGCAGATACGGTAGCCCCGCCCAAAGAGGGAGAGGGCTGACCAGAAGGATCGAAACGCCTCTCGCCCCCGAAAGGAGCAGGAACAAAAACAAAGACACAAGAAAGCCGAGCCACGCCCCCCGTGACCACGTCAACAGCAAACAGA
>JAZSKO010000036.1:0-4434 GCA_045534875.1 Eubacteriales bacterium
CGGGCGATGCCCTGCATGGTCGCCTCTGCCACCTTCACGACCGCGCGGTCATAGCTCACCCGACCCCTGGTCTCGTCCTCCACGTCGCTGACCTGCGTCAGAACGGCGGCGTTCAGACCGCGATCCACGCAGGGCAGGATCTCCTCACGGTAGAGACGCTCCAAGGCCGCCTCAAAGGCCTCACGGGTATTGAAAAAGCGATAGCCGTAGGTCTTATCCAGATTGAAGGCGTGTCCCTCCACGCGACAGGAGTAGCCGCCGAATTCCGACAAAACGAGAGGACGCGCGGTCGCTTGTCCCTTCACGGGGCGGAAATAGATATGCTCGCTCTGCACGTCGGTATCGCTGACGCGAAACCATCCCGACGCGGTGTCGTAGATACGGGTGGGATCCTGCGCTTTCAGGGCGCGGTAGATATTCTCCGCTCCGCGATACTGTCCCCATCCCTCGTTGAAGATGGTATAGTAGCAGACCGACGGATGGTTATAAAGGAGTGCCACCGTTCGGGCGGCGTCTTCCTCAAAGGTCTTGCGGTGTGCAGGCGTGGCGGCGTGCGCGATCCCCTTTTTCAGACCGATCGTGGGCAGGACGGTGTCGAGCAGATAGTGATACCGCCCGTTGTTGACGAGATCCTGAAAGACCACCATACCAAGGCGGTCGCATTCGTAATAGAAGACCTCCGGCTCGATCTTGATGTGCTTTCGCAGCATATTGAAGCCCAGCCGCTTCATTTGGGAAATGTCGAAGCGGTAGCCCTCGGGGGTGGCGGGGAGATAGATGCCGTCGCTGAAATAGCCCTGATCGAGAAGCCCGTGGAAGAAATAGGGCTTGCCGTTGAGGCAGATACGGGGTGTGCCGTTGACGGTCTCAACGTCGATCGTGCGGAGCGCGAAATAGGACTCCACGCGATCCTCCCCTGCCGTGAGCGTAAAGCGATAGAGGTGGGGATGTTCGGGCGTCCACGGGATGGGATCCTCCACTGTTAAAACAAAGCGATCCCCCTCATAGGTGTAAGTGCGGTCGCCCTGCTCGGTGTGCAGGCAGAGCGTTTTGAGGGAGACGCCGCCCTTCGTTTCGATGGTCAGATCGGTGAGCGTGGGGGTCAGGAGCATCTCCGTCAGGTACTCCTGCGGTACGGTTTCCATCCAAACGGGTTGCCAAATACCGCTGATCGGCGTGTACCACATACCGCCTCGCTTTTTGCATTGCTTGCCGTAGGCAAGCTCGGTATCCAAGGGGTCACTTACCAGCACGCACAAGCGGTTCTCTCCCTCTACGGCCGCATCCGTGACCTCTACGGTAAAGGGGAGATAGCCTCCCACGTGCTCGCCAACCTTCACGCCGTTCCACAGAACCGTGGCCCTCTGGTCGACCGCGCCAAAATGCAACAACAGGCGTCCCTGCCGATCGGATCGATCCAAGCAGACGGTTCTTTCATAGACGTACTGCTCATCCTCGCCAAGAGGTCTCTTGATTCCCGAAAGGGCAGACTCGGGCGGAAACGGGACTTGGATCTTGCCAAGCGGTTTCCGCTCGCCTCGTCTCTCCACCGAGAGCGACCACTCGCCGCAGAGCGAGCGCCACGCGTCGCGCTTCATTTGCGGACGGGGGTATTCCCTTGCCCACTCGTCCCCCTGCATCGTCTCCTCGAAGGGGGTCTTCAAGCGAACCGTGCGCGGCTTTTTGCGTGCCTGTAACAGGCAGACCGCCAGCGTCAGAAGGACCGCCACGCCCAAGGCCGCCAAAAAGATGTTGGCGTTCGGGATAAAGGAGGTGGTTCCGTCGCTGTTCAAAATCGTTTCGGCATTCGCCAGCACCGCGCTTCCGATGGCAGGACCGATCACGCCCGGCAACAAAACCTGCGAGCAGATCCGCACGCCTTGCAGCATTCCCGCCTTCCCCTCCGGGGTCAGATCACGAATGCGCGCGCCGAAAACTGCCATGCCACACAGGTATCCGCACATCATCAAAAGCGAGCCAACAAAGACCAACGCGGTATTTCGGAAGAAGAACAACAAAACATAGCCCAGCATGAGCCATGCCAAGGCAAAGCCCAAGGAAAAGCCGTACCCCTTTTTGTCGTAGACCTTTCCCCAAAAGGCGGTGGCCACCGAAGCCAAGAGGATGGCAGGCGCCATGACGAAGACGTAGTTGGTCATTTGGAGCGAGACCTCATAGTAAAGAATGAGGTACGGCATAAAAATTTGAATGGAAATATTGAACAGGACGAACAGCGCCAACGTGCGGTAAAGCTCCGCGTTCTCCCTGACCGTTCCGATGCGGAAGCCATAGATGACGTTTTTCCAGTAGCCCGTCTCCGAGCGCGCGCAGGACTTGGGCTCTTGAATGAGGAAGATCCCCAAAACGCCCACCAACGTGACGACCGAGCCGATGATGGCAAAGATGATGCGCCAGCTTTCGGTTTGTTTCAGGTCAAAGAACAGAAAGCTGCCGAACACCACAAGGATCGCCACCAGCGGCATCATGGCGTTGATGCCCTCTGCCGCGCCGCGATTGGAGTGATCGGTGCTGTCGGTGAGCCACGCGTTGAAGGCGGCATCGTTGGCGGATGAGCCGAAAAAGGTCATCAGGCAATCGAGCAGGATCACCACCATCACGCCCAGCGCGGCGGCTGTGATATACATGGAGAACAAAAATCCGAAAATGGAGACACCCCAGAGGATGTAGCCTCCGCAGATAAAGAGCTTTCTCTTGCCGATGCGGTCGGAGAGCGCGCCAATGAGAACCGTGGTCACGGCCGCCGAAACGGCGCTTGCCGCCACCATGGCGGAAATATCCGCGGCAGTTGCGTGGAATATATTATAGAGAAATACGTTCAGATACATATTCTCCACCACCCACGCCACCTGACCGATCAGGCTAAACAGCGTCAGTGCCAACCAAAAGCGAGGTGAGGTCTTTGCTTTCATTTGAGATCCTCCTTTTTTTTCTTCGTTCTATTATAGCATGGTTTTTGTCTTTTTGCAAGAGTGACGGCGCAATCGGTCGAAAAAAGCAAAAAAAGCACCGATGCCGTTTCGCATCGGTGCTTTTTGCTTCCAGAGAGATCAATCAGCGTAAACGCTGACCTTCTTCTGACCCTTGCTCTTGTGCTCAAAGCGCACAGTGCCCTCGATGAGAGCAAACAGAGTGTAGTCCTTGCCTACGCCAACATTCTCGCCAGCGCAAACAGCCGTTCCGCGCTGTCTGACGATGATGTTGCCTGCAAGAACGTGCTGACCGTCAGCCTTCTTCACGCCAAGGCGCTTGGACTCACTGTCACGTCCGTTCTTGGTAGAACCGACACCTTTCTTATGAGCAAAGAACTGTAAACTGAGCTTTAACATCATTCTTTTCCTCCTGAATTTTGAGATTTGGTTTCGCGGGGTCAACCCTCATAGGGCTTATCCTGCACGCTGACGTCCAGGAAATCTCCGTACTCCTCCAACATATCGCTGAGTTGCAGATAGTAGCCCATCATGATCCCCGAAACGGCGTACCGCTTGTAATCGTCGGATTCAAACTCGGGGAGAGCCGCCTTCGTGCGAACAGTAACGCGCGTGTCGTCCTCCGCAATGTCGTAATCAACGTGGGAATCGTATGCAACCTCAACGGTGTTGATGAGAAACATGGTCATGGAGGAGATGGCGGCGCACAGAATGTCGTCCCCTGCTTCTCCGTAGCCCGTGTGTCCCTGTTCCTCGAAGCCGTAGAAAACTCCGCCGCTTCTGAAAAACACGATCTTCGTCATGTTCTGCCTGACCGATTTTGCAATCAGCCCTCGATCTTCACGATCTGAACCTTGGTGTAAGGCTGTCTGTGACCGATCTTCTTCTTTTCGTTCTTCTTGGGCTTGTACTTGAAGACGTAGATCTTCTTGTTCTTGCCGTTCTTGAGAACCTTGGCCGTCACGCGTGCACCCTCAACAACGGGAGTGCCAACCTTGAAGCCATCCGTGGTGGACAGAGCCATTACGCTGTCGAAAACGATCTCGTCTCCCTCAGCTGCCTCGAGCTTCTCAATGAAGATGATGTCCTGCTCGACTACTTTGTACTGCTTTCCGCCGGTTTCGATAACTGCAAACACGAAAAGCACCTCTCTTTCTTTATAGACTCGCTGATTCAAGGCGGCGTTTTCAGGACGCACTTAAAAGAGCCTTTTTCAAGCGGCATACTATTATACCATGCAAAAACCCCTTTGTCAAGCGCTTTTTTACAAAAAAAGATGCTTTTTCAGATTTTTTTCAAAATCCCTTGCTTTTTCCTTCCATTCATGGTATAATACCCGCGTACACGTCGCCTGCATAGTTAAATGGATATAATAACCCCCTCCTAAGGGTTAGTTATTGGTTCGATTCCCGTTGGGGGTGCCACGAAAAAGACCACGTTTGTCTACCAGACAAATGTGGTCTTTTTCGAACTAAGTGTTCCGTTT
>JAZSKO010000202.1:0-2037 GCA_045534875.1 Eubacteriales bacterium
CCATATCGGCAAAGAGCTTGGAGGCAACCTCGCTCGGCACGCCCCGTTCCACCGCTCCCGACACGAACGCCTCTCGCTCGGCAAGCAACACCGACGCCTTTTTCTTGGACATGGCGCGGCGCACGATATCCGCGTGACCGAAGGTGTAGCCTCCGATTTGACGGAAGATGCTCATGACCTGCTCCTGATAGACCGTGCAACCGTAGGTATCGCGCAGGATCGGTTCAAGGAGCGGCGTTTCGTAGGTGACGCGCTCGGGATGATGGCGGCATTCCACGAATTTCGGGATCGAATCCATCGGTCCGGGGCGATACAGCGCGATGGCGGCGATGATATCGTCCAGCCGTTGGGGCATGAGGGAGGTGAGCATTTGTCGCATCCCACCCGACTCAAGTTGGAACACGCCCGCCGTCTTTCCTGACGAGATCAGACGGAAGGTGTCGGCATCATCGAAGGGCAAGGCATCCAATCGGAAATTCGGCTGATGCTCGCGGATCTGCTGCTCGGCATCGTGGAGAATGGTCAGATACCGCAAGGCAAGAAAATCGAACTTCAAAAGTCCGAGATTCGCCACGGTGTCCATATCGAACTGTGTCACGGGCGTTCCGTTGCTGACGGCTAAGGGAACGTAATCCGACACAGGCCTGTCGGTGATGACGACGCCTGCCGCGTGCACCGAGATATTGCGGGGCATCCCCTCCAAGGCCATGGCGGTGTCGACCAGCCGCTTGACCTGCTCTGAGCCCTCATAGAGCTTTTTCAGTTCGGGTAGCTTCAAGGCGGCGGCAATTGTGATGTTGAGTTCCTGCGGCACGGCTCTTGCGACCACGTCCACGTCGGCATAGGGCATGCCGAGGGCGCGTCCCACGTCTCGAATGGAGGCTCTGGCGGCAAGCGTACCGAAGGTGATGATCTGCGACACGTGATCCCTTCCGTACTTTTGGCTCACATAGTCGATGACCTCGTCCCGACGGTTGTAGCAGAAGTCCATATCAATATCGGGCATGCTCACACGTTCGGGATTGAGGAAGCGCTCAAAGAGAAGATCGAACTGCAAGGGATCGACGTCGGTGATCCGCAGGCAGAACGCCACAAGGCTTCCCGCTCCCGACCCTCTACCCGGGCCGACGGGAATGTCCTTGGATCTGGCGAAGTTGACATAGTCCTGCACGATGAGGAAGTAGTCCTCGTATCCCATGCTCACGATCACCGAAAGCTCATACTCCATGCGCTCCATGTACTGCTCTTTCGTGTGTTTTTGGAAGGTGATCCTTCCCGACGCGACGCGATCTGCAAAGCCATGCAGGGCAAGCTCACGCAGATGATCCTGCGCCGTTTGTCCGTTCGGGCAGGGGAATTTCGGCAGGTAGGTCTTGGAAAAATCGAACTCGACCGAGCACCGCTCCGCGATGGAGACGGTGTTAGCGATGGCCTCGGGATAGGCGCGGAAGGCCATCTGCATCTCGTTCGTATCCTTCATATAAAACTCGTCGGTGGCGAAGGCGGCGGGGCGTCCTGCATCGACGGTGGTGTTGGTTTGAATGCACATCAGCACCGCTTGGGTCTTGGCGTCCTCGCGCTTGACGTAGTGACAGTCGTTGGTGACCACCATGGGCAATTCGCACTCCTTGGCAAGCTGCACCAAAAGCGGCAGCATGGCGCGATCCTCCGCCAAGCCGTGATCCTGCAATTCGATATAGAAGCGATCGGGTCCGAACAGCTCCTTATAGGCGAGCGCGGTCTTTCTCGCTCCGTCAAAGTCCCCTCTCGCCAAGAGCTTCGGGATCTTTCCTCCCAAGCACGCCGACAGAGCGATCAGCCCCTTGGAATAGGTGTGCAAAAGCTCCTCGTCGACTCGCGGACGGTTATAGAACCCCTCGGTGAAGGACAGGGACACCATCTTGCAGAGGTTTTGGTAGCCCTCCCACGTCTCGCAAAGCAGAACGAGGTGATCGGCATAGCCGTCGGCTCCCACGGTCTTTTCAAAGCGCGAGGTACGCGCGACGTAGACCTCGCACCCAATGATCGGCTTGATCC
>JAZSKO010000060.1:0-3002 GCA_045534875.1 Eubacteriales bacterium
AAATCAGTATGAAATGAGTGAAGGTGTCCTTGCAATAAGTGTTGTAAGACGTTAATGAAATGCACATGTTGAGGGCTATTGGCAAAACACTGATTCTGGAAGAAGAAAGTACTACAAAATTACGGAAGAAGGCGTAAAAGAACTCGAGCGTAAACGAAAGAGCTTTCAACTGATTGAATCCTTAATTAAGAAAAGTTCGGAGGACTTACTATGAAATCTAAGCTTACGAACTTCGTTAGTCAGATTGTTAGTCAGACTGATTGCACAAAAAGTGAACGTGCCGATTTATTTGAAGAATTACTTATTCATTTAGAACTTGCATACCTACCGCGTGGTTCTGACGGGTATCCCGAAGGGCTACTCGGTCGCGGAAAGCTACGGCTTCCAAGGTGGCTCCTGCTCGATCACGCTGGCCTCCAAGGTCATCACCGACGACACCTCGCTCTCCGGCGTTTCCTACAAGGCGGGCGACATCATGCGTGATTTCACCGTCACCACCACCGACGGCGAGACCTTCACCCTTTCCGAGGTCTTGAAGACCAAGAAGGCGGTCCTGATCAACTTCTGGTTCTCCACCTGCGGTCCCTGCGCCTCCGAGTTTCCCTACATGAACTCTGCTTATGAGCAGTTCAAGGACGATATTGAGATCATCGCGCTCAACCACTACGGTGCCGATACCGAGGAAACCATCCGCGCCTATAAGGAGACCTATGAATTGACCTTCCCCGTGGCAAAGGACAACACAAGCTTGGGTATAGCCTTCAACGTCACCGCCTACCCCACCTCCATTCTCGTTGACCGCTACGGCATGATCAGCCTGATCGAGGCCGGCGCGATCGTGAGTGAAGCTCCCTTCACCCACGCCTTCACGCATTTCTCTGCGGATGAGTACAAGCAAACGATCTTTAAGAGCATCGGTGATCTGATCCCCACCGTCACCCCCACGCAGCCCATGCCTCCCTCCGACGAGGTGGCAGGTGTTCTCAACGGCAGCGAAATGGACGTGGTCTACCATCCCGAGACCGATGAATCCGCCGCAGAGCACACCTGGCCCTTCCTGATCGGAGAGAAGGACGGCGTGGATTGCCTCTACGCCTCCAATAAGGAGGTGGATTCCTCCTTCGCCATCCTGTACGCCACCATCCAGCTCAAAAAGGATGACGTTGTGGCGGTGGATTTCTTCATCTCCTCCGAGGAGGGCGGCGACCTTCTGTATATTTTCGTGGATGATAAGGACATCTACCAAGCCTCGGGTGAAAGTGAGACTTGGAGCACCTGCTACCCCTTCGTGGCCTTGGAGGACGGCGAATATGAGCTTGCCTTCTGCTACCTCAAGGACGACAGCATCACCGAGGGCGACGATACCGTTTATATCAAGAACCTCCGCATCGTGACGCTGGACGACATCGACACCGAGGTCTATATCCCCCGCTTCTGCGCCACCGACCTCTCCGAGGATAAGTTCACCTACGGAAGCTACTCCGAGGTCTTCTACAACGAGACCGACGGCTACTACCACGTTGGCTCGGTCAATGGGCCTCTCCTGATCGCAGACCTGTTGAAGGCTACCCGCTTCAGCTCGGATCCCATCATGTCCTTGGCTTACGCCGGAAAGGTGGAGCTGGACGGAAAGAATTACTACGACGATCTGCTTCCCTTCTTCACCGCCGCCTCCAATTCGGTGGTATACGGTCTTTGTACCGTCAACCAGGAGCTTTATGAGCTTCTTCACATTGTTTCGCAGGCCGTTGGTCTTGATCCCGACAAGGATCACGAATGGTTGCAGATGTGCCTCTACTACGATGCCTACGGCACGGACGGAAAGCAGTACCCCGATCCCATTGCCGGCCTGACCAACTATTCGGCCTTCCCCACCGTTTCCGGTGAGGGCAACCTCAACAAGGTGACCTACACCCGCATCATCATGCCCAGAGGTCTGAAATACAAATTCGTTCCCACGGTGTCCGGCGCGTACCGCATCACCTCGATCAGTGAGATCGACGTGGACGGATGGGTGTTCGACGCGGAAGAAAACGAGCTTTGCGTATACGACAATATGAACGGTGGCTCGCCCCGCACCGATGCGGATCTTGTGAACGTGAACATGATGATCTATCTGGAAGCCGGTGTGGACTACTATATCGACATCGCCTACGACGATCCCTATCAGGAGGGAACCTTCTACTTTGAGGTGATCTACCTTGGCGAGACCTTTGAGTACCTGACCATGGCGTCTCCCGGCCCCTTCACCTTCGAGGAGACGGAGGATACTGACATCATCAACCGTCCCATTGCCTTGGGGATCAACGTGACCCTCGACGAGGATGGCTTCTATCATGAGCTTCGCGCGGACGGCTCAATCGGCTCGATCGTCTACGCAGACTTCACCAAGCCCACGCACATCTTCACCTCCCAAAGCATGGAGCAGCTGCTGGAAATGGGCGGCTTCGATTTCTCCAAGACCGAGACGGATCAGCAGGCTCTCCGCTATCTTGAGCAGTACGGCGATGACTATGAGGAGGAGCTGCGCGCTCTGTGGGGCGAGGATTTTGAGGAGAACATGGAGCTCTATCAGATCGAGGATGTTCGCCAAGGCATCTACCACGGCAGAGGCGAGGACTACACCGATGCGTTGCGTACCTATCTGAGCAAAACCGAGAACGATCCCAACAAGCCCGAGCTGATCGGTTGCGTTGCCGTGGATGAGCAGCTTGCAGAGATCCTGCAAATGCTCATGGATAAATACACCTTTGAAGACGTGGAAAACAGCTGGATCAAGCTTTGCTACTACTACAAGCTTCTCGCGCCTATGGGCGGAAAGGACTAAGGGCGTATCACATGAAGCCAACAAAACGAAGCGACCTCCTCCGAGGTCTCCTTCCCGTTCTCTGCCTGCTGCTTGCCCTCTCCTGCCTCGTCTCCTGTGACGGGGCGGGCGGCACGCAATCCAAGTCGGATCGTAGCCATGTCGTTCTGTGAGCCAAGGAGTTGTCAGGAGCTTT
>JAZSKO010000172.1:0-9261 GCA_045534875.1 Eubacteriales bacterium
GAAGGACGCGGCTCTTGGAGAGCGTGGAGGCATCCAGATTGTCGGATTTGTCGTCGGGGGTCAGATCGGTGGTTCGCACCAGCGAGACGTCAAACAGATGCGACGACTTGTCGGGGATGGCGGAGAGACCGTAGTCCTCGGCGAGATGACGGATGGTGCTGTTGTTGTAGCGAAAGAGGATCTGCACCTGCTCGGCCTCGGGGATAAAGACCACCTCCTCCACCGAGAAGTAGCCGTAGCTTCCCGTGGCCTTGGTGATGCTTGCCAGATCCTGATGACGGAGGGTCAGCGCATCCCCGTATTGCTCATAGGCGGCGGCGAGCCGCTCGTTCGGTACAAGCGTCTTCATGGATTTTGGAATGGCGGTGGAGAAAAAGACTCTCCACAGAACCGTTCCGCAGACCACGGCCACCAGCATGGAGGCGAGAAGACGAACGATCCAGCTCAGAATGAGGGGTAGCTTATATCGTGCCACAGCTTGCTCCTTTCGTTAATAGCGGTAGCCGAGGGGGTCATGCCTTGATACGGTCGAGCGCGTTTTGGAGGATGATCTCGGCGGAGAGGGTGTCGATCACCTTTTTCCGCTTCGCTCCTCCCGTGTTGGTCTCGTTGAGGTAACGGGTGGCGCTGACGGTGGTCAGCCGCTCGTCGATCATGGCGACCGTCACCTCGGGGAGCGCCTCGGCCAGCATGGTGGCAAACTCCATGCACCGCTCGGCGCGAAAGCCGAGAGAGCCGTCCATGTTCTTGGGAAGCCCCACCACGATCGCCACCGCCTTTTTCTCGACGGCGACCTCACACACGCGAGCGGCGGTCTTTTCTATGCCGCCCGGGCTGATCGTGCCGATGGCGGAGGCCAGCAGACGGCTTGGATCGGAGAGAGCCAGCCCGGTTCGGGTGTCTCCGAAATCCACGCCCATCACACGTCCCTTCGTGTCCTTCACGCGCGTCAGGTCGAAAAGGTGTTCATCCATTGCAAAAGCTCCTTCCAAACCGTCTCGCGTCCCAGCTCATTGAGAAGCTCGTGACGCATATCGGGATAGAGACGGAGAGTGGCGTTCTTTTTGGCGGCAGACAGGCGGTCGGCCACCTTTTTTACACCCTGTCCCCAGCCTCCAACGGGGTCATCCAAGCCGCTGACAAGCAGGATGGGAAGACCGTCGGGCAAACGGGACGCCCAATCGGCGCGGGAGACCCAA
Organism: Eubacteriales bacterium; assembly: GCA_045534875.1. Lineage (GTDB taxonomy): Bacteria > Bacillota > Clostridia > Oscillospirales > CAG-272 > UMGS1865. The sequence continues at coordinate 1,200 of JAZSKO010000172.1, forward strand.
CCGATCAGGGTGAACAGATCCGCAAAGGCGCGGATGGTGAAAACATAGTTGCAGAGCGGATCGGCCAGATAGCGCTCCACCACAGACTCGTCTCGCGTGAGCCAATCCATGGGGGTCTTGACCGAGGGATAGCGCTTGTTGTAGCCGCCGAAGGCGATGCCTTTGAGCAGCTTCGAGCGATGCCGCTCCCCCTGAAAGCGGGCGAGGATCGACGCCAACGCCCTTCCCGCGCCGGTCGGCATATCGGGTCCCGCCGTTCCCGAGAGGATGGCGGCGGAGTAGGTGCGACCGTAGCGCGCCAAGGCCTCGCGAGCGATGAACGAGCCCATGCTGTGACCGAACAGGATCAGGGGAAGCCCCGGATACTGCTGTTTGAGCGACAGCGAGAGGTTGTGCAGATCCTCCACCAAACGATCGGCTCCGTTTTCCGAGGCGATAAAGCCGAGGCTGTCGGGGTCGGGGGCGGTGTGTCCGTGACCGAGATGATCGTGACCGAAGACCAAAAAGCCCTCGCGGGAGAGCGCCTCGGCCCAATCGGCGTAGCGCAGAAAATACTCACACATTCCGTGGGAGATCTGAACCAGCGCGCGGGGGTTTTTGGTGTCGGTGCGGTAGCAGGCAAGCGGCGTTGCGCCGTCCGACGATGTGATGGAAAATGAAATCAAGGGAAAAGACCTCCTTTCGGGTGAGATTTGGGGCAGGGGAGAGATCAGCGCAGAGCTTCGATGGCCTCGTCGAGCGTCAGCTCGCGCTCCTCGCGGGTGGCGAGGTCTTTCAGACGAAGCGTTCCCGCCTCGAGCTCCGAGCCGCCAACCGTGACCGTGTGGGTGTAGCCCTCTCTCACGGCGTAGTCGATCTGCTTTCCAAACTTCTTCAAGCCGAGATAGATCGAGGCGGTAAGTCCCTCGCCGTGGAAGCGATCGAGCAGAGCCATGTAGTGCTCATACGGCACGTCGGCAAAGCGCGTGATGAGGATCTTGCGGGACGCGCCCAGCGTTTCGGGGAACAGGTGGTGCGTGTTGAGGAAGTTTTCCAGCGTCACGTCGCCCATTCCGTAGCCGATGCCCGAGATCTTGGCGTTGTTGACAAACAACCCGACGAGGTTATCATAGCGTCCGCCGCCGAACATGGCGCGGTTGTTCTCGGGGGCGTTGTCGTAGACCTCGAACACCGTACCCGTGTAGTAATCCAAGCCGCGGATGATGCCGAAGTCGAAGGTGCAGAACTTGTCCAGTCCCGTCTTTTGGAGCATATCGAACAGGTCGCGCAATTCGGCAGAGCCCACCGAATCGGGACAAACGGCGATGGCGTCCTCCACGGAGGCTCCGTAGAGCGCGTCGAGGCGGGCGATCTGCTCCTCGGTCATGCCGAGAGCCGACAATTCGGAAAGGTAGACCTCGCGCGGGATCTTGTTTCTTTTGTCGATGATCTTGGAGATCTTACGGCAGCCCTCGGCGTCGGTATTGGCGAGAGCGGACACCGCGTCGTTGAAGAAGCGGCGATTGCTGATGTGGACGGTGAACATCGACTCATCGGCTCCAAAGGCGCGGAGCAGGCGGATGGCGCTGGCGATGCATTCCAGATCGGCCTCAAAGCCGTCGCATCCGAAGATGTCCACGTTCACCTGCCAGAACTCGCGCAAGCGACCTCTTTGCGGCTTTTCGTAGCGGTACATATTGGGGAAGGAGAACCAGCGCAAGGGGAAATTCAGCTCTCCCATCTTGCCCGCCACCATGCGCGCCACGGTGGGCGTCATCTCGGGGCGGATGGCAAGTCTGCGCTCGGCGCGGTCGGTGAAATGGTAGGTCTGCTCGTTCGCGATCTCCTCACCGCTCTTGGCGGCGTACAATTCGAGGAATTCCAGCATCGGGCCGTTGTATTCCTCGAAGGCGGAGGTCTCCAAAACCTCGCGGATCACGCCGAAGAACCAGTTGCGGCGGCGCATCTCGTCGGGGTAGAAATCTCTTGTTCCCTTATAGGGCTGGGTGGACAGCTTTTCACTCATGGTCATTCGCTCTCTTTCTTTGCGGAGAATTTTAACTCTATTCTAATATTATACCAAATAAAAAACAAAATTTCAATAGGCTGAGCCGATTTTCCCCCTTTTTTTGATGCAAACGCCAACACGCATCTCCCTAAAAAACGATGCTTCGGCAAGGTTCGTCAAAAATTCACAAAATCATCACAAAAGGGCAATGTTTGTTTTGATAGTTTTACTAATTGATTTTTGGGCGAGAAAAGAGTATAATGGTTATAATAAGAAGAATATTTGTACCTTGCAGGAGGTTTGCGTGCCATGCAGCTTTTGGAAGAACGGATCTTGAAGGATGGACGGGTGTACGCGGGCGACGTGCTGAAGGTGGACAGCTTTCTGAACCACCGGATGGACGTGGATTTTCTGTGCCTGTTGGGTCAAGAATTTTACAGATTATATCAGGATTGCGGTGTGAACAAGATCCTTACCATTGAAGCCAGTGGAATCGGGATCGCGTGCTTGACAGCGCAATTTTTTCATTGTCCCGTGGTCTTCGCCAAAAAGAGCAAAAGCTCCAATCTGTCGGACAAGGTGTGGGTGTCGTCGGTGCATTCCTACACGCATAACACCGATCACAGCGTTCTGGTCTCCAAGTCCTTCCTCGGTGAGGGCGACCGCGTGCTGATCATCGACGATTTTCTGGCAAACGGAAGCGCCTGCAACGCGCTGATCCACCTCTGCGAGCAGGCGGGAGCCGAGGTCGTGGGGCTTGGGATCGCCGTGGAGAAGGCCTACCAGGACGGCGGAAAGCAGCTTCGCGCCAGAGGCGTGCGCGTGGAGTCCTTGGCGAGGGTCGTGTCCATGAGCGTGGAGGACGGTATCCGCTTCTGCTGACCTGTAAGGGGTTATTCTCGGTTTATTGGCGCAGCTCTGCGCCTGTAAATAAAAAATTATTTTAGGAGGAACATTCATCATGTTCAAGAAAGTCCTGTCCCTGTGCTTGGCTCTCCTGATGGTCGCCTCTTTGGGCCTGGCCTTCTCGTCCTGTAAGGACAAGAACGGCGACGACGAGCTGCAAGCATCCCCCCTGCCCGCCCCCGAGCTGACGAAGGATTTTGACGTTCCCGCCGATTTCAAGGTTGGCTTCATCTTCCTTCACGACGACAAATCCACCTACGACAAGAACTTCATGGACGCCGCTAATCAGGTGCAAGAGCTTCTCGGCCTCACCAACGAGCAGGTTGTCTTTAAGTACCCCGTAAACGAGGAGGAGGAGTGCCCCGTTGCGATCGAGGAGCTGGTGGCAGCAGGATGTGATGTGATCTTTGCCGATTCCTTCGGCCACGAGTCCGCCATGAAGGATGCCGCCGCGAAGTACCCCAACGTGCAGTTCTGCCACGCGACCGGTACGCAGGCGCATACCGCCGGCCTTCCCAACCTGCATAACGCATTCGCTTCGATCTACGAGGGCAGATACCTCGCCGGCATCGCCGCAGGACTCAAGCTCAACGAGATGATCGCGGCAGGCAAGATCACCGCCGAGCAGGCTGTGATGGGCTACGTTGGCGCATTCCCCTACGCAGAGGTCAAGTCGGGCTACACCGCCTTCTACCTCGGCGCAAAGTCGGTTTGCCCCTCGGTTACCATGAAGGTCAACTTCACCAACTCTTGGTACAGCGTAGACGATGAGCGTCAGAACGCGCTGGCACTGATCAACTCCGGTTGCGTGCTCATCAGCCAGCACGCCGACTCGATGGGCGCTCCCGGCGCATGCCAGGAGAAGGGCGTCCCGAATGTTTCCTACAACGGAAGCACCTACACCGATTGCCCTGATTCCTTCATCATCTCCTCCCGCATCAACTGGGCTCCCTACTTCCTCTACATGATCAAGAACGCGTGCTCCGGACAAGCCATCGCCACCGACTGGTGCGGCGGCCTGAACGAGGGCTCCGTGGTTCTCACCGGCATCAACGAGAAGGTTGCCGCAAAGGGAACCAAGGCGGCTATTGAGGAAGCCATCGCAAAGATGAAGGCAGGCACGCTGCACGTGTTTGACACCGCCACCTTCACGGTGAAGGGACAGACCCTGACCAGCTACCTGGCAGACGTGGATGACGACGGAACCTTCGTTGGCGAGACCGAGGCTGTGAAGGACGGCTACTTCCACGAGTCCGAGTACCGCTCTGCTCCTTACTTCGACCTCGACATCGACGGCATCACCATTCTGGACGCGGCTCAATAAGCGAACGGAACGGCCCATTTTGGGGAAGGGAAACCGCATTTCCCTTCCCCTTGCCTTTTGAGGCGTTTGCAGACGGCGTGACGGTTGCGTCCTGTCGTACGCCAACGCGTCAAGAACCCACGGGCAACAGCCCCAAGGAAAACAGGAGGAACGATTGTGAACAAGCCATTGGCACTTGAATTGAAGCAGGTCACCAAGACCTTCGGCCCGGTGATCGCCAACCATCGCGTGGATCTCTCTGTCCGACAGGGCGAGATCATGGCGATCCTCGGCGAGAACGGGTGCGGAAAGACCACGCTGATGAACATGATCGCGGGGATCTACTATCCCGACGAGGGACAGATCTTCGTGAACGGGCAGGAGGTCATGATCCATTCGCCGAAGGACGCCTTTCGCCACGGCATCGGTATGATCCATCAGCACTTTAAGCTGGTGGACGTCTTCACCGCCACCGAAAACATCATTCTCGGTGTGGAGGACGGAAGCCGCTATGACCTTCGCCGCGCCACCGAGCGTGTCCAAGAGATCACCGAGCGCTATGGCTTCCACCTCGACCCCAAGAAAAAGATCTACGAGATGTCGGTCTCCGAGAAGCAAACGGTGGAGATCATCAAGGTGCTCTATCGCGGAGCGGATATCCTGATCCTCGACGAGCCCACCGCCGTGCTGACACCGCAGGAGACGCGTCGGCTCTTCGATATCCTCAAGCGGATGCGTGACGACGGAAAGTCGATCCTCATCATTACCCATAAGCTCCACGAGGTCATGTCGGTCTCGGAGCGCGTGGCAGTCCTGCGGAAGGGCGAGCATATTGCAACGGTGGAGACCGCCGAGACCTCGCCTGCCGAGCTGACCGAGATGATGGTGGGCAAGAAGGTGGAGCTGAACATCGAGCGCACGCCGCCCAAGGATCCCACGCCGCGACTGGTGGTGGAGGGGCTGAGCCTGACCAACGAGGAGGGCGTGACCCTGCTCGATCAGATCGCCTTCACGGCGCACAGCGGCGAGATCCTCGGCATTGCGGGTATCGCGGGAAGCGGACAGCGCGAGCTGCTCGAAGCGATCGCGGGACTTCAACACGTGGACAGCGGCGCGATCACCTATTTCGACCCCAAGACGGGCGAGGCAGAGAACCTGCGCGACAAGAACCCCATTCAGATCCGTGAATTGGGCGTGCGGCTCTCCTTCGTTCCCGAGGACCGTCTCGGCATGGGTCTGGTCGGAAACATGGATATTGTCGATAATATGATGCTTCGTAGCTACCGTCGCGGAAAATCGGTCTTCGTTGACCGAAAGAAGCCCAAGAGCCTCGCGGAGCAGATCATCAGCGACTTGGAGGTCGCCACCCCCGACGCCAACACCCCCGTGAGACGTCTGTCGGGCGGAAACGTGCAGAAGGTGCTGGTGGGACGCGAGATCGCGGCCTCGCCAAAGCTGCTCATGGCGGCCTATCCCGTTCGCGGATTGGATATCAATTCGTCCTATCTCATTTATAATCTGCTCAACCAGCAGAAGGAGAACGGCGTGGCAGTGATCTTCGTTGGCGAGGATCTGGACGTGCTTTTGGAGCTTTGCGACCGCATTCTGGTGCTTTGCGGCGGACGGGTGAGCGGCATTCTCGATGCCACCGCCGCCACCAAGGAGCAGGTGGGATTGCTCATGACCGCATCCGAAAAAAACGAGTCGGCAGAAACTGAGACCGACGGAAGGGAGGCGTGACCGATGGAAGAAAAGGAAAAGCAAACGACCGAACAGGTCGCGCAAACGCCCGAGACGGCAACAGCCGCGAAGGCTCCCGAGAAAAAGAAAAAAGAGCCGTTGTTTCACGTGGTGAAGCGCGCGGCCATCCCCACGCATCAGGCCATTCTGATCCGCGTGGCGGCGATCGCCTTGGCGATCGTGGTGTCGGCGTTGCTCGTCTTCGTGCTGGGCGGCGTGGATCCCCTTGGCTATTTCCGTTCGCTCATCCGAGGCAATTTCGGCACGACGAACACGATCTGGGCAAACCTCTACTCGGTTGCCATCCTGCTTTGCGTGGCGGTGGCGCTGACCCCTGCCTTCCGTATGCGATTCTGGAACATCGGCGCGGAGGGACAGGTGCTGGTGGGCGGCTTGGCCGCGACCGCCTGCATGGTCTATTTCGGTGAAAAGGTGCCGCTCGTCGTTTTGTATCTCATCATGACGGTCGCCAGCATTTTAGCAGGCGCGATCTGGGGATTGATCCCCGCCATCTTCAAGGCGCAGTGGAACACCAACGAGACACTCTTTACCCTGATGATGAACTACGTTGCCATCCAGCTCGTTGCCTTCTGCATCAGCAGTTGGGTCAAGGACGGCTCGGGAACACTGAAACCGATGCATCAGTACGGCTTTCCCACGCTGGGAGAGAACAAGTACCTGCTCAACATTCTGGTGGTGGCGGTCATTACGGTCCTGATCTACATCTACCTCAAATACAGCAAGCACGGCTATGAGATCTCGGTGGTGGGTGAGAGTGAGAACACGGCTCGCTACATCGGTATCAACGTCAAAAAGGTCATCATCCGCACCATGATCCTCTCGGGCGCGCTCTGCGGTCTGGCGGGACTTATCATCGCGGCCGGCATGAACCACACCATCTCGGTGGGAAGCGCGGGCGGACGCGGCTTTACCGCCATCATGGTGACGTGGCTCGCCAAGTTCAATCCGCTCTATATGGCGCTCACCGCCTTCCTGCTCATCTTCTTGCAGGCAGGCTCGGCACAGCTCAAAACCGATTTCCGTCTGGACAACGTCTCCGACATCACCACCGCCGTGATCCTGTTCTTTATCATCGGCTGTGAGTTCTTTATTAACTATCGCTTGGTGTTCCGTCACCGCGAGGGAGGAGGAAAGCAATGACAATGCTGATCGCTTTTTTGACCGAAGCCATCCGCTACGGTATGACCTTCCTCTTGGGCTCGACGGGCGAGACCCTGACCGAAAAATCCGGACACCTCAACCTCGGAATCCCCGGCATCATGTCGGCGGGCGCGGGCTTTGGCTGTACCGCCATCTACCTCTGCGGTCGCGGAACGCCCGGTGCTGTGATCGTGCTGGTGGCGATCCTCGCCGCCTTCCTCGGCGGCGCTCTGATGGGGCTGATCTACAGCTTCCTCACCGTCTCTCTCTGCGCCAACCAAAACGTCACGGGCTTGGCTCTGACCACCTTTGGCGTAGGACTTACCAACTACATGATCGGTAAGTGCGGCTCCTTCTCCTTCGCCGCTCGCTATTTCACCACGGTTTTCCCCTTCGCCGATAAGCTCGGCTGGTTTGGCGAGCTGTTCCTCTCCTACGGAATTCTCGTCTACCTTGCCTTGGCGATCGCGATCGTGTCGTCCTTGGTGCTCACGAAAACCCGTGTGGGCTTGCATCTGCGCGCCGTGGGTGAGAACCCCGCCACTGCCGATGCCGCCGGTATCAACGTGTCGGCCTACCGCTACATCACCACCTGCATCGGCTCGGGTGTTGCCGGACTTGGCGGTCTTTGCTACATCATGGACAACCTCTACGGCTGTTGGGAGTACGCCATCGAGGCCATCGGTTGGCTTGCCATCGCCTTGGTCATCTTCACCGTTTGGAAGCCGAACATCGGTATCATCGGCTCGATCCTCTTTGGCGCGCTCTATAACGTCAGCTCCTATATCCCCGGACTTACGTTCAGCCAAAAGGACCTCTTTAAGATGCTTCCTTACGTGGTGACCATCCTCGTTCTGATCATCACCAGTATCCGCAAAAAACGCGAAAACCAACCCCCCGCTTCGCTCGGACTTTCGTATTTTAGAGAAGAGAGGTAAAAAGACCTTGGGGAGGGGGAGACCTTT
>JAZSKO010000116.1:0-4725 GCA_045534875.1 Eubacteriales bacterium
CCTCGCATCCCGCCAAGCCGTGGTGGGGATCTGCGGAAAGTCCTCGGCCGCAAAGCGTCTGCCAAGACCCGGGGCGCGGTTTGAGAGGATCATGGCCGCCTCGATGGCGATGGTTCCCGAGCCGCACATAGGATCCCAGAACAAAATATCGCGTCTGGGACGGGCTGTCAGAGCCAGTGCTGCCGCCAAGGTCTCGCGCAAAGGCGCCTCCCCCGCGTCGGGGCGGTAGCCTCTCTTATGGAGAGCTACGCCACTGGTGTCGATCATCAGATGCACCGTATCCTTGAACAGGAAAAACTCCACGCGATAGACCGTTCCCGTCTCCGCGAACCACCGCACCCCATACGCGCTCGACAATCTGTCCACAATGGCTTTTTTGATGATGCTCTGACAATCGGGAACCGAATACAAGCGGCTCTTGATGCTGTGTCCCTTTACGGGAAAGGCGTCGAGCTTTCCGATCCACGCCTCCCAAGGGAGACGCTTGACGCCCTCAAACAGATCATCGAAGGTCGTGGCGGGAAACGATCCGATCCGCAACAAGACCCTCTCGGCGCATCGCAGACCGATGTTGGCGCGCGGAAGATCCGAAAGATCTCCCTCAAAGAAGACGCGCCCGTCCATGGTCTCGGTTCGGTGGAAGCCGAGCGCATCCAGCTCCTCTCCCAAGAGCTTTTCCAGACCAAACAGGCAGGTGGCAACAAGCTGTACGTTCATGTGTTTGATTCGTTTCCGCGGAAACGTCCTTTCCTTTGAGATCGTGGGGATCCCCCCGTTTTGGCAAGTCGTTCTGCACAAAAGCCGCGTCTCTTTTCGGCTGATGGGCAAACAACCTGTCCTATTTTGTAAGAATCCGAAAAAAACTCTTGCAATTTCGACACTTGTGCGATATAATATCCATATACTACATTGCATAACCTAAACAGGTTTTAGGAAGAAAGGCAGGTTTTTTCGGCTATGGAAAAAATGAAGGTTGGTATCATTGGCGCGACCGGTATGGTCGGTCAGCGCTTTTTGACCCTTTTGGACGGTCACCCCTACTTTGAGGTCTCGGTTCTGGCGGCCTCGGCTCGCTCGGCAGGCGTTCCTTACGAGCAGGCCGTGGAGGGCAGATGGAAGATGAAGACCCCCATCCCCGAGGCATTCCGTAAGATGCCCGTGGTGGACGCGGCTGACATTGAGGCCGTTGGCAAGCTCTGCTCCTTCGTTTTCTGCGCCGTGAACATGAAGAAGGACGAGATCAAGGCATTGGAGGAGGCTTACGCCAAGGCGGAGATCCCCGTGGTCTCCAACAACTCGGCAAACCGTTGGACGCCTGACGTTCCCATGGTGATCCCCGAGATCAACGACGAGCATCTTGCCGTGATCGAAGCGCAGAGAAAGCGTCTCGGCACCAAGCGCGGTTTTATTGCCGTGAAGCCCAACTGCTCGATCCAATCCTACGTTCCCGCCCTTACTCCTCTGCTCAAATACGGCATCGAGCAGGTGGTGGCAACCACCTATCAGGCGATCTCCGGCGCAGGCAAGACCTTCAACGAGTGGCCTGAGATGCTGGATAACGTGATCCCCTACATTGGCGGCGAGGAGGAAAAGAGCGAGCAGGAGCCCCTGCGCGTTTGGGGTCGCGTGGAGGACGGCGTGATCGTAAAGGCAGACGCGCCTCTCATCACCACCCAGTGCATCCGCGTTCCCGTGACCGACGGTCACACGGCAGCTGTTTTCGTGAAGTTCAAGAACAAGCCCTCCAAGGAGGAGATCCTCGACGCTTGGCGGAGCTTCTCCGGAAAGCCGCAGGAGCTGGAGCTGCCGCACGCTCCCCGTCAGTTCATTACCTACTTTGAGGAGGATAACCGTCCGCAGGCTCGTCTTGACCGCGACATCGAGGGCGGTATGGGCGTCACGGTTGGTCGCTTGCGCGAGGACACCCTTTTCGATTACAAGTTCGTGGGACTTTCCCACAACACCCTGCGCGGCGCGGCCGGCGGAGCGGTGCTGATCGCCGAGCTTCTCTACCGCTTGGGCTACTTCAACTGATTGTTTGGTATCAGATCAGGCATCGGGGCTTTCCCCGATGCCTTTTTTCCTTTTATCGCTTCGCGCGAACCAAGCGCGAAATGGCTTCCTCCAAGGCATCCCGAAGGGCTATGACGTCCTCCTTTTGGTTGTAAGCCGAAAAGCTGATGCGGATCGAGCGGTCGGCATCGGTGGAGGAGAGCCCGAAGGCCATGAGCGCCGAGGACGGGGCTTTTGCGTGCGACGAGCAGGCAGAGCCGTTTGAGACGCAGATCCCTCGCTCGGACAGGGCGTGGAGCATGGTCTCGCTCCGAATGTCGGGCAGGGTGAGATTGAGGATGTGCGGCGCGTGGCTACCCTTTGGCAGATTCCAACGGATCGACAGTCCCCCGAGCTCTTGCAGAGCGAACGCGCGTAGCGCCTCCATGTGCGCCAGATCCTCGGCGAGACGGTCGAAGCCCTCCTTCGCGGCGGCGCCGAAGCCCGCGATCCCCACAACATTCTCGGTCCCCGATCGGAAGCCGTACTCCTGTCCGCCTCCCAAAAGGATCGGGACGATGTCCCGCCTCTTTCTTGCCTCGGGGGAGACATAGAGCGCACCAACGCCCTTTGGCCCGTGGATCTTATGCGCGCTGAGGGTGACGAGGTCGGCCATCAATGCCTTCGGAGTGAATCGCTCCTTCAAATACCCCTGCACCGCGTCGGTGTGGGTGACGATATCGGGATTCTTCGCCTTCGCCATCGCGAAGGCTCTTTTGACATCGTAGCGCGCGCCTGTTTCGTTGTTCACCAGCATCATTGAAACGAGAAAGACGCGATCGGTGAGTGCCTTTTCGTACTGCTCCCAATCCAATTCGCCCCCCTTCGTGGCGATGCGGATCACCTCAAAGCCCTCTGCCTCCAAGGCGCGCATGGCGTTCTCCACGCCCGCGTGCTCGGAATCGGTGGTGATGACGCGCATCCCACGCCGTCTGGGCTTGGCGTAGGCGCTACCGAGGATGGCCAGATTGTCGGCCTCGGTGCCTCCCGACGTAAAGAGAAGCTCCCCTGCCTCCACGCGTCGAAGCCCCAAGGACTCTCCCACCTGTCGGCGGGCGGTCTCGATGATCGCGTGAGCGTCGTTTCCAACGGTATGCAGGGAGGAGGGGTTTCCGTACCGCTCCATCGCATCCCGCATCGCGCTCTTGGCCGCCTCGGAGAGCGGCGTGGTGGCGCTGTTGTCTAAATAGATCTGCTTCATATTCGTCTTCCTTCTGAAAAAAGGGGAGGCAGGGCTTTTTGTCCTTCCTCCCCAATGGTTTTTATCGGAATGCAAACGCCGACACAATGGCGTCCAGCTCTCCCAGATGCGTCGCGTACGCATCCTCGGTCGCTGTGTAGGTCAGGCTGTAAATCATGCTCTTGTAGGCCGCTACGTACTGACGGTAGTGGTAGAACTCGCCTCCCACGCGGAAGCGATACTCATACAGGGTTGCCTGTCGGCCGCCGAGGCTCTCCCCCTCGGTGGTGGCGATCAGCTCAAAGCCGCCTTCTCCGCCCATGTTCTCCATCATCTTGCGGTTTTCCTCAAAATACTCCGAAACACGCATCTCCGCCTGATCGGGATAGTACGGAACGACGCTGACGCTGGTTCGATCCTCCTCGACGTAGGCGGCGTAGATCCCCTGATCCCAGTTGATCTGCCAATGATTCGGTACATAGAAGCAGTAGGCCACGTCCTCCCCAAAGGCAGGACGCATTCCCTCGGGCGCCTCCTCTCCCTTATCCAGAAGCTTGGCGGCGTCGGCAGGCTCATAGGGGGTCTCCGAGAAGCGGAAGGCAGCCAGCATCGACTCGACATCGGGCAGGTAGGGCTCAAACATTTCCTTGTTCGCGGTAAAGGTGAAGACATAGAAGGCCTGTCCTCGCTCGGCAACTACCTGCAAAAAGTGCAGTGTCTCACCGTTGACCAACGCCGAATAGCGATATTTCTGTCCGTTCGCGTCATGCAACACGTACGCGCCGCATTCCTCATCGACCATCGTTACCTCCTGATCCAAGGCACGCGTGGCGACCGAGGACAGGCAATACGTCCTCCAAAACCAGCCGATGCGCTCGGCCATCACGGTGGCATCCGCGCCCGACGCGGTAAGAGCCGCCTCCATCTCGGCGCGGTAGTCCTCGATCGCGTAGCGGTTGACGCTCACAGTGGACTGCTTGTCCAACACGCGGTAAGCGCTTGAAATGCCGTAGGAGGTGTTGAGCACCCACGAGGTCGGCACATAGAGGCGGTAATCGGCTCCGTAGCAAGAGGCGATCTGCATCCCCTCGGGCGCCTCCTCTCCCTCATTCATCAGTTCTCCGCAGGAGCAGAGGCCAAGAAGTGCGACAAGACAGAGCAACATGGCCAAAAGGCGTATGCTTCGTTTCATTTCGTTTCTGATCCTTTCATCCCGACCTGTTTCGATCGGTCGGCTTGCGTGCTTATTATAGCAGATTTTTCGATCCGCTTCTTCAACAATCTGTAAATTATTTGCTCTCTTGCAGGCTTTGCGCGGCGCAGAGGATACCGTAGCGTCCGCTCTCATAGGTCAGGCCGCCTTGGAAAAAGACGGTGTACGGCTCGCGGATCGGTCCGTCGGCCGACAATTCGATCGAGCTTCCCTGCGTAAATCCGCCTGCCGCCATGATGACGCGGTCGCTGTATCCAGGCATTGCCCACGGCTCGGGGGT
>JAZSKO010000240.1:0-5155 GCA_045534875.1 Eubacteriales bacterium
CTGTTCGCACAAACCCCGCAATTAAAGTTTTGATCAAACTTTTTCAAAAGTTTGCGGGGTGGAGGGGCGGAGCCCTCCTCGCCCTCCGCAGAGGGCGAAACTCCCCGAACGGCGCTTTTCTTTTTGGAGCTTTTTCTTTTGCGCCTACATGGTCAAAAGAAAAAGCGACTAAGGAATTTGATTTTGTTTAAAAATGTACTTGTTGTATCGACATAAATCCCCTCAGCCGCTTTTCTCTTGCAGGAAGGAGGCGCAAGAGAAAAGCTATCAAAAGAGAACGCCGCAAGAGAGTTTCGCCCTCTGCGGAGGGCGAGGAGGGCTCCGCCCCTCCACCCCGCAAACTTTTGAAAAAGTTTGATCAAAACTTTAATTGCGGGGTTTGTGCGAACAGGGTGCGAGGATTCTTACAGCATCCTCTGGTAGATCTCGTTCTTCGCGACGCCTCTGTCCTTCGCCGTCCGTTTGATGGCTTCCATCTTCGAAAGCCCCTCGTCCATGTAGTGCTTGACATGCTCCGGGATCTCCATTCCCTCCCAAAACATGTCCCTTCCCGTCTCGGTCGCGCCCTCTACCACAAGCACGTACTCTCCCCTCGGTGGGTTCTCCTTGTGGTATTCCACCGCTTCCCCAAGCGTCAAGCGCAGTACCTCCTCGTTGAGCTTGGTCAGCTCTCGGCACAGCGCGATCCGTCTTCCCCCTCCAAAGGCCTCCTTCAAGTCCTCCAAGGTGGCTTGGAGCTTGTGCGGCGCTTCGTGAAAGAGCATGGTGCGGCGCTCCCTCGCAAGCTCGGCAAGCCTCTCCCTTCTCTCCGCCTTGTTGGTGGACAGAAAGCCTTCAAAGCAAAAGCGTCCCGTTGGCAGTCCCGAAAGCGTGAGCGCCACGATCGAGGCGACCGGCCCCGGGATCGACGTGACGGGGATCCCTCTCTCGGCGCAGAGCGCCACCAGATCCTCTCCCGGATCGCTGATGGCAGGCGTGCCCGCGTCTGTGATGAGCGCGCAGGACTCCCCCGCCGAAAGCCGCTCGGCGATCTGCTCGCCTCTCTCCCGTCGGTTATGCTCAAAATAGGACACCATCGGCTTGTGTATATGCAAATGCGAGAGCAGGCGCATGGAGTTTCGCGTATCCTCGGCGGCAATGAAATCCACCTCGGAAAGCACCTTCACGGCTCTCTCGGAAAGGTCGGACAGGTTGCCGATGGGAGTTGCCACCAAGTACAGCATTCCTCCCTCGACCCGATTTCTCTCCTCTCGCACCGTCGTTTGTTTTACCGAGCTCATCTTCCTCGTCTCCTTCCTCTTTTGCGAACCCCTCCTGTGTTTTCATCATACACTGGTATCAAAAAACGGAGGAATCGCCATGGCTATCAAGATCTATATTGATCAGGGACACAACCCCGAAAACCCAAACGCGGGCGCGGAGGGCAACGGGCTTCGGGAGCAGGACATCACCTACCGCGTGGGCGAGGCTCTTGGAGAGCTTCTGCGCGCCAATCCGGAATTCGAGGTGCGCCTCTCGCGTCCCACCCCCACCACATCGCTTGGGACATCCAACAACACCAGCCTGCAAGCCCGTGTTCGGGATGCCAACGCATGGGGCGCGGATTACTTCATCAGCATTCACACCAACGCCTCCTCCAATCCCTCCGCCACTGGCGTGGAGGCCTTTGCCTACGAGGCAAATTCCCCCGCCTTCCGTCTTGGCGAGGATATTTTAGAGGGGCTGAGCGCCGCCACTGGATTACGCGATCGGGGCATGAAGGTGCGACCCGGGCTCTATGTCCTTCGTCGCACCGCCATGCCCGCCATTCTGGCCGAGATCGGCTTTATCTCAAACCCATCGGATGCCGCCCTGATGAACGGCAGCCCCGAGCTGTTTGCCCGTGGGATCTACAACGGGATCCTCACATACTTCAACCTTTGAACGTGACCGTCCCTCGATAGGATCAATCGTTGTCATCCAGCCGCAGAACCGCCATGAAGGCCTCGGGCGAGATCTGCACCGAGCCGAGCTGGCGCATCTTTTTCTTGCCCTCCTTCTGCTTTTCGAGCAGTTTCTTCTTTCTCGTGATGTCGCCGCCGTAGCACTTGGCAAGCACATCCTTTCGCATAGCCTTCACGGTCTCTCTTGCGATGACCTTCGTTCCGATCGCCGCCTGAATCGGGATCTCAAAGAGCTGACGCGGAATGTTCTCCTTCAGCTTCTCGGCGATCCGTCTGGCGCGTGCGTAGGCCTTGTCCTCATGAACGATGAAGGAAAGCGCGTCCACCTGCTCTCCGTTGAGCAGAAAATCGAGCTTGACCAGCTTGCTCGGCACATAGCCCTTCAATTCGTAATCGAGCGAGGCGTAGCCTCTGGAACGGCTTTTGAGAGCATCGAAAAAATCGTAGATGATCTCGTTCAGGGGCAGATCGTAATGCAGCTCGACACGGGTGGGGTCGAGGTATTTCATATCGTTGAACACCCCTCGACGATCCTGACAAAGATCCATCAGACCTCCCACGTAATCCACGGGGGTGATGATGCTTGCCTTGACCATTGGCTCATAGGCGGTGTCGATGAGGTCGGGCGTGGGATAGTTGGAGGGGTTGTCGATGCGGAGCATCTCGCCGCTCTTGACCTTGATCTCATAGATGACGCTGGGGGCGGTGGTGATAAGATCGAGGTTGAACTCTCTCTCCAAGCGCTCCTCGATGATCTCCATGTGCAAAAGCCCCAAAAAGCCGCAACGGAAGCCAAAGCCGAGCGCCACCGAGGTCTCGGGCTCAAAGACCAGAGCCGCGTCGTTGAGGCGCAACTTTTCCAAGGCGTCTCGCAGATCTCCGTAGCGCGCTCCGTCGGCAGGATAGATGCCGGCGTAGACCATCGACTGGACGGCCTTAAATCCCGGAAGCGCCTCGGAGGTTGGGTTGCTCACAAGGGTAACGGTGTCTCCCACGCGCGTATCTCCCACGCTCTTGATCGAGGCGGTGATATAGCCAACGTCTCCCGCGGCGAGGCAATCGCACTTTTTGAGCCCGAACGGCTCCATCGTACCAACCTCCACCACGTCAAACTGCGCGCCCGTGCTCATGAGCTGGATGCGATCCCCTGCCCGCAGGCGACCGTCCATGACGCGAACATTGACGACAACGCCGAGGTAGCTATCGTAGTAGGAGTCAAAAATCAGACATTTCAGCGGCGCTTCCTCGTCTCCCGCAGGAGGAGGGATCTGCTTGACCACGGCCTCCAAAACGTCGCGCACGTTGAGTCCGGTCTTAGCCGAAACGGCGGGGCAATCCTCGGCAGGGATGCCGATGACCTCCTCCACCTCGTCTCTGCATTTCTGCACGTCAGCCGAGGGAAGGTCGATCTTGTTGATGACGGGCAGGATCTCGAGGTTCGCGTCCACGGCGAGATAGGCGTTCGCCAGTGTTTGCGCCTCGATCCCTTGGGTGGCGTCCACCACCAAAAGCGCTCCCTCGCAGGCGTTGAGCGAGCGGGAGACCTCGTAGTTAAAGTCGACGTGACCGGGGGTATCAATGAGGTGGAAGGTGTAGGTCTCGCCGTCGAGGGCGGTGTAGTTCAGCTTCACGGCCGTGGCCTTGATGGTGATTCCCCTCTCGCGCTCCAGCTCCATGCTGTCCAGAAGCTGCTCCTCCATGTTCCGCTTTTCCACGGTTTGCGTCAGCTCCAGAATACGGTCGGCCAAGGTGGACTTCCCGTGGTCGATATGGGCAATGATGGAGAAATTGCGGATATGCTTTTGTCTGTCGGTGATCTGCATGGGGCTATGTTGCCTCCCTTTCGGATTTCGTGTGCTCCCGTGGTTCGGTGAGCCTCTTTGTATCTGTCTATATTATAACGGATTTTCCCCCATTCGGCAAGAGGTTTTCGCGATTTTTCCCTCCAAAAGGGGACTTTTTCTTTTCGTCTTACTGTCAAGGACAAAATATTGATATTTTATCGCAAAATTATTATAGCGGTTTTTTCTGAAATATGCTATAATCATGATAGAAAATTCTGTTCGTTTTTTGAAAAGGAGACCAAAACGATATGGAAAACAAGAAAATGAGAGTTGCCATTGTTGGCTACGGCGGAATGGGCGGCTGGCATGCCGAGCGTCTGTTGACGAGTGACGTAGCCGAGTTGGCAGGCATTTACGATATTCGCAGGGAGCGATGCGAGCTTGCCGCGAGCCGCGGGATCTTTGTGTATTCCTCCCTTCGTCAGCTCTTGCAGGACGAGTCTGTGGAGCTTGTGACGGTTGCCATCCCCAACGATTCGCATGAGGACGTGGTCATCAAGCTCCTCAACGCAGGCAAGAACGTGATCTGCGAAAAGCCCGTGACGCTGTCGGTCGCGTCGCTCGACCGCATGATCGCCGCCGCGAAGGCGAACGGAAGGCTCTTTACCACCCACCAAAACCGCCGTTGGGACGTGGACTATCTCGCCATGCAGCAGATCCACGATTCCCGTGAGCTCGGTCGCGTGATCGAGATCGAGTCGCGCATCCACGGAAGCCGCGGCATCCCCTCGGATTGGAGAGGCGAGCGTCGCTACGGCGGCGGTATGCTCTACGATTGGGGCATTCATTTGATCGACCAGATGCTCATGATCTTCGGCTTTGATCAGGTGGAGAGTGTCTTCTGCCAATTCGATCACATCACCAATCAGGAGGTGGACGACGGCTTCAAGCTCATCCTCCGCTTCCGAACCGGTCAGCAGGCTCTGGTGGAGGTTGGAACCTACAACTTCATCGCCATGCCCCGCTTCTATCTCCGCGCCGAAAAGGGTACAGCTCTGATCACCGATTGGCGCGAGGAGGCACAGGTGGTCAAGTGCAAGTACTGGCATGAGAGTGAGGTCCTCCCCGTTGAGACCGCCGCAGGACTGACCAAGACCATGGCTCCCAGAGACGAGGTCACCACCGAGACCTACCGCATCCCCCGTCCCTCTTCGGACGTTCACGATTTCTACCGCAACGTCGTCGCCTCCATCCGAGGCGAGGCCGAGCAGCTCATCACCCACGACCAGATGCGCGTCGATCTTCAAGTGATCGAGGCCGCCTTCCAATCCGTTGAAACCGGTACATTTGTGAAGGTTTGATAGTGGGGAAAGACCTTGGAGGGGAGACCCCTTCTTAGGAAAGAAGGGGTCTCCCCTCCAAACCTCC
>JAZSKO010000229.1:0-3044 GCA_045534875.1 Eubacteriales bacterium
CCGCCATCCAAAAAGGATGGCGGCGTTTTTAGGGTCAGCTTGCTTAGCCAATTTTCCATACACGGTGGATATGCAGACTGGTTGCGAACCTCTCGAAGCGGCCGGAGTTTGAGCTGTTTACCACAAGATACCGTCCGTCGGAGATCCGATAGACAACCGCTTGTTGAGTCAGCGCATTCACACTTCCCACCTTGCCTTTGTGAACAGGTCCGTTTTGATAGACATCAAGAACGTTCGTGTAGATATTGTAAGTCATATACACGCTATCATCCACCCAAATATTGGGCCGTTCAGGATCATGGGTCGAGAGAACCTGACCCGTGCTTGGAGAAAACGTGATGTCTCCGATCACGAATGCCTTTCCGTTGAACAATACGACGTCCGTCTTTTTTGGGGGATTGTATTGATTGACCAGGCACCTGCCTGTTTCGGTGGAATAGATTGAAATGCAGACGTTTCCTGTGTAGTGGGAACCTCGCCACTCACTGCCATAGACCATGACTGTGTGATCCTTGGGTGAAAGAACCAGCTTTTCAATGGGGTGGGAAAATGTTGCCAGCTTTTTGGTCTCGTTCGTTGTCATATCCACACGATAAACAGTATTTTGGTCACGGTGATGTAGAATCAGGGTGTTTCCGTCCATGACCAGACCGCTTGGCTCATACGGGAGCGTTACGGTTTTTTCAAGCGTCATGGTGGCGGCATCGTAGAGGAAGGCCGCTTTTTTCCAGCTTACGTAGAGCAAAACCTTTCCGTTGTTCACAAGAATTTTGGAGTTCCGAGCATATTCCTCTGCGATCGGAATGCTTTTCACAGGAGCCAAGGTGTTGGTCTGATAGACGTGGAGCGTTCCCGTCTTTTCGTTCGGTCCTGCGAACTCCAACCAGAACAAAAGCCGATTCTTTTCATCGTAGCCAACGCTTCCTTGGTTTTCGACACGGAGCGTAACGCGATCCATTTGGTACTCCTGTCGCAAAAAGTTCGCGCCAAGAGATGCGTTGAGCTGAGTTGCAAACTGGTTTATGGATTGGTTTACGGTCTCGGTCAGGCCGTCTGCCTTCTCCTCGGTCATCGAGGGGATATCGGTGGCGGTCTCGGGAATCGTGATCTTAGCGGGATCTGCGGCCGAGAGCGTGATGCGGAAGGTGGAGTCCGAGATCTCCCACACCTTTTCCCCGACCTTCAGCTTCGCCGACGTGATCCCCACCGCAATCGCTTTTTTGGTGGTTTCGTAATTTCCCTCTACGCTCAGCTCCATGAGGGGCTGGTAATTGGCCTTGTCGATGGTCTCGTATCCTGCCGCAAGCTTCACGGCCGCGTCAAGCTCCATCCAGCCGTTCTCTCCCAAAAGAAGGTCACAGTTCACACGCGTGGAGGAATTCATTTCCCCCGTTTGATTCACAAGGAACAGAACGCTGTGCTTTCCCGCATCGCTCGTGGTATAGCTTCCCTTGACCTCAAACTCGGTCTTACCGTTTACAAGTCCTTGGAAGTTGACTTCAAAGTCGGGAGCCTTCTTCGGGGATCGGGTCATGACGAAGGAAGCGTCCCACGTCACGGTCATGGGCTGATTGGGAGTTGAGTTGTCGGTGGATGTCATATCCAACTCAAACAGAACCAGATACCCGCCCTTCTTAGCGGTGCGGATCGTGATGCTTGGATGGCTCTTCGGAATCGACTCCTTCCATGCGGCCAGAGCTTCATCCACCAGCTTGCCAATATCCTGCTCCTCGATCATCAGAGCACTCAGATCCATATCCGAAAAGTACTCTGTCATGGCCTCGCGGAGGGCTTGGTTCTGCTTCCACTCGGTTTGTACGGCATCCAAAAGAGCCAACAGATACGCCTCGTCCATGACGACGGTGGTGACCCATGCGCCGGTTTCGCCATCCAAGAGGGAAACCGTCTCGCGCTTGGTCTTGACGTCTGTCTTGTCCTTCATCTGCTCTTCAATGCGCTCCGAGGCCTCGGCAAGCAGCCTCTCCAATTCCTCGCTCTCTCCTTGGTCGTAGCCCTCCACAAGAGTGCGGATCAGCTCGTATTCCTCCTCGGTCATGGCATATTTGGAGTTGCCGTACGGCGAGAAGATCGAGGTCTCCAGCTTTTCCATTAAGCCCTCACGCTCAAAGGAGAGATTTTCCTCTCCAAGCAGACGCTGTGAGGTGATGACATAGCGGTTTCCGTCACCGTTGACCGTCACGTCGGCCTGCGTTTCGCGATTTCCGAAGTGAAGCCCTACGCGCTCCTTGCCCTTTTTGAATTCATAGGACAGGCTGACGTCGACCTTCTCCTGCTCGACCGAAGGGAAGAAATCGCGTCCGAGGTCGCCCTCCACCTGCACAACGCCGCCATCCTCCATTTCGGAAAGAACCGAAAGGAACGGCAGGATCGCCTCGGCGGTTCGCTCGGCGGGCGTTTTGGCGGAACGCAACAATAAAATGGAAGAAACCGCGACCAGAGAGAGCGTCAAAAACGCGGCAACCGCGATCAAGACCCACATCAAGGTTCTTTTCTTTCGCTTCGGCGGTTGCTCGACCGAGGCTTCCTCCGAGGACGTCACACTTCCCTCGGTTTCCTCCAAGGGAGTGGAGTCCTCCGCCAGCCGACCGTCCGAGATCATGCGGTAGAGATTTTCGACCGGCACGCCCAAGGCATTGGCAAGCGGAAGCATCAACTCGGTGGAGGGATAGGCGCTTCCGTTTTCCCAACGGGAAACCGCCTTATTGGTGACGCCGAGAAGCTCTCCCAAGCCGCTTTGCGTTAGTCCCTTTTCCTCGCGTAATGCACAGATGTAATTTCCAAAGTCGTATTTTCCCATGTGTTCTCCTCCTTTGGTTTTTTCTGCTTCATTATACCATGGACGGCATCAAAAAGCAATCGGTTTGCCTCATTTTTGTATCTACAAACAGTAGAAATCCCTCCCTGCTTTCCCATAACCTGCACACGTAGCCGAGGCAGAACAGGTTGAACCCGCCTGAATGCCGGAATTTTCCGCGCTTTCGGCGTTTCCCTCACTTGCAAGGTGCTTACCTTGCCGCGCTCGG
>JAZSKO010000232.1:0-4580 GCA_045534875.1 Eubacteriales bacterium
CTTCCCCTTTCCTACAAGGCAGGATTCGGTAACGCCTTCTACCGCTTCATGGTGTCGCAGATCTTGGATCTCGGCTTCAAGGAGGAGAACTTCATCTACCACAGCAACAAGATCACCCCCGACTACTCCAAGATGCTGGAAGCCGACGGTGAGGCAGACGTGGTTTACTCCGGTCCCGGCTGGCCCGCGCACCTCGCCTTCATCGATCCCGTCGAGGATTGGTTCAAGCCGACCATGGAGGAGTACTGCGAGCAGGGCGCAAAGGTGGCAAGCCTGCATCCTCTGACCATCGCGCAGAACTCTCTGCACGGCTCGTTCGGTTGCTCCGGCGACATCGCAAAGGTTCCGCCTAAGGGTGCTATGATGGGTCCGAGAGACGCCATGAAGGCAAGAGCCGTGATGGACGTTCACAGCATCACCACCGCAGGCACGCACGTGACCTGGCAGAGACTCACCTCTCGTCTGGCGATCTTCGGAAAGCCCAGTCAGGACGTTCCCGCATCGGTTCTGCAGCTGAGAAAGGATCCCACCTACGTTGTGATGAGCGAGAACCTCGCTTCCACCATCCAGCCCGACGATTATTTCCAATACTGATCCACGGATCACGAAAGAGGTATTTGCAAAATGAAGAACACCAAGGATTTGTTCAGCCTTGACGGTCGCGTTGCTATCGTGACCGGTGGCAGAGGCATGTACGGCGCGAGCATTTCGCTGGGTCTTTGCGAGATGGGCGCGACGGTCGTGGTCGCTTCGAGAAACGGCGAAAAATGCGAGGATTTCGCAAAGGAGCTTCGCGAGCAGGGCTATCAGGCTTGCGGTATGTCTCTCGATCTGGGCAGCGACGAGTCGATCTATGCGTTCGTTGAAGCGGTGGTCGATCGCTTTGGACGCATCGACATTCTGGTGAACAACGCCGTTGACCGCAGCAACCTGACGGGCTTTGTCGGCGCGACCAGAGAAAAGCTCCAAAATTCCATGAGTATCAATCTCAACGGGCAGATCGTGCTCTCGCAGGCGGTTGCCGAGCAAATGAAGAAGAACGGAAAGGGCAGTATCATCAACATCAGCTCGATGAGAGGACTGGATTCCCCGCACTTCCCCTTCTATGCGCCTGAGGCTCGTGACGTGGGTGTGAACTACACCACCGAAAAATGGGCAATGATCGGTCTGACGAAGTACATGGCAGGTCTGCTCGGCGAGCATCACATTCGCGTGAACAGCATCGCCCCCGGCGGATACAACACCGATATGTCCAGAATCAATCCCGACTTCGTGAAAACCTACATCGAAAACACGCCCCTTCACTGCTGGGCGACCGAGGATGACATTAAGGGTCCCGTGGTCTTCCTCGCATCCGATGCTTCCGGCTACGTTACCGGCGAAACGCTGGTGATGGACGGCGGTTGGACGATCTGGTAAGGAGGTAACCTATGCAGTACGTAAACAAAAAGAATGTGGATATTTCCTTCTTCACGATGGGAACCGTTCAGCTTGGCATGGACTACGGTCTGGGTGATTTCACCGCCAAGCCCAAGAAGGAATACGCCTTTGAGCTTCTCAACTGCGCCATCGCCAACGGCGTGAACTGCCTCGACACCGCCAACAACTACGGCGAATCCGAGCGCGTGATCGGTGAATGGCTGGCAACGGTCGCTCCCGAGAAGCGCCCCATGGTGGTGACCAAGATCGGTCCCTTCGATCACTCCTCCCCCGAGGCTCTCAGAGCCGATATGCAGCGTCAGACCGACGCCTGCCTGAAAACGCTGGGTGTGGAGACGTTGGACGTTCTGATGCTCCACTACTTTGAGGACTACGAGCAGGATCCCGAAACGGTTCGCGCTTTCCTTGCCGACATGAAGGCAGAGGGACGCATCCGTTACAGCGGTATCTCGGTCTACTCGCGTCATGATTACAAGTTCATCGCCGAGGCAGGCTTCGATTCGATCCAGATCCCCCTGAACCTCTTTGATTGGGGACAGATCGAAAACGGCGGCATTCAGGCGTTGGCGGACAGCGGTATGATCGTCTTCGCGCGCAGTGTCTTCCTGCAAGGTCTCGTCTTCCTCAAGCCCGAGGATCTCGGCAAGCAGAAGATGGAGTTCGCTCGCCCCACGTTGGAAAAATTCCTCTCGCTTTGCGAGGAATTCAACATGTCTCCCTCGGTTCTGGCGGTCTCCTTTATCCGCTCCGTCCCCGGCATCACTGCCGTGGCGCTCGGTTGCCAGACCATTGAGCAGATCGAGGGCAACTGCGACATGATCGATCAGGTTCGCATCCTCACCCCTGCCGAGATGGCAAAGATCCGCGAGGCATTCCTCAACATTGATCCCATGATCATCAATCCCGGTCTCTGGCCGAATCACACCTGATCTCTTTTAAAAAAATAAAAAGCCCATCGGACGTATTCGTCCGATCCGCCTCGAAAGGAATGGATTTAACCATGAAAGAATTTAAGATCGCCATGCTGGGCATGGTGGACGGCAACGGTCATCCCTATTCTTGGAGTGCTATGTTCAACAACTACAACAAGGAAGAGATGGAGCATTGCGGCTTCCCCGTGATTCCCAGATATTTGGAAAAAGAGCCCGAGGAGAGCTTCGGCATCCGCGGAGCAAAGATCACCCACATCTGGACCGATGATCCCGCCGACGCTGTGAAGGTCGCCGCCGCATCCCGCATCCCCAACATCGTGGAGAAGGCAGAGGATGTGATCGGTCAGGTGGACGCCGTGATCATTGGAACCGACAAGGGCGGCGAGCACGTTTGGCGTGCGAAGCCCTTTGTGGAAGCAGGACTGCCCATGTTCGTGGATAAGCCTCTGGTCGACAACGTAGAGGATCTGAAGACCTTTATCGAGTGGAGACGTCAGGGCGCGCGCATCCTGTCCTCCTCCTCCCTGCGTTACTGCAAGGAGTTCCTCCCCTACACGCTCTCCACGCATGAGCTCGGCAAGCTGCGCTACATCAACATGACCATGAACAAGTCTTGGGAGCGCTACGGCATCCATGCGCTGGAGCCTGTGTTTGCCATCACCGGTCCCGGCTACGTTTCGGTTCAGAACACCGGCGGCATCAACAACAACATCCTGCACCTGACGCACAAGGACGGCATTGACGTTACCTTGGCCGTGATCTACGATTCCGCAGGATCGCCCATGAAGCTGGTTGGCACGGCAGATAGCGTGACCATTCCCGTGAAGGACAGCTATTTCGCCTTCTACACCCAGCTCGACAAGTTCGTTCACTATCTGGAAACCGACGAAGAGCCCTTCCCCTTCGACCACACCATTGAGCTGATGGAGATCATCATTGCCGGCATTCGCAGCCGCGAGCAGGGTGGAAGAAAGGTTTATCTTGATGAAATCAGAGAGGAATTGGAAAAATGATGCACCTTAGAAGAAGCAGAGTGATCGAGAAGATCAAGAGCGGAAAGACCGCCTTTTCGATCAAATTGAACCTGTCCGACCCCCGTTGCGCCGAGATCGCCGCTATGTGCGGATTCGACTGCATTTGGATCGACATGGAGCACGTTCCCACCGATCACGCAGACGTGGAGAACATTGTACGCGCCGCGAAGGTCTACGATTGCGACGTGCTTTGCCGTGTGGCAAGAGGAAGCTACAGCGATCTGATCCGCCCCTTTGAGGCAGACTGCTCCGGCATCATGGTGCCTCACCTGATGAGCTTGGAGGAAGCAAAGAAGATCGTTTACTACACCAAGTTTGCTCCTGTTGGTCGCCGTCCCATTGACGGTGGAAACGCCGACGGAAAGTACTGCTTTGTGGACGGCTTGGACTACATCAAGGAGGCCAACGAGCAGCGCTTCACCATTATTCAGATCGAAGATCCCGAACCCATGGCGGAGTTGGAGGAGATCTGCGCTCTGCCCGGCATTGACATGATCTTCTTTGGTCCTGCCGATTTCTCGCAGGGCATTGGCAAGACCTGTCTGACGGGTGACGCAGAGGTTGTCAACGCGCGCAAGCTGGTTGCACAGATGGCACGCAAGCACGGCAAGATGGCCGGAACGGTGGGTTCGCCTGCCAACGCACAGGCACAGATTGACGAGGGCTTCAACTTCATCAATCTGGGTGCTGACGTGGTTGGACTCGGCAGCTACTTTATGGGAATTACAGACGCCGTAAAGGATCTCTGATTCCGACAAAGCGAACGCGGCATTGCTCGAATGAGCAATGCCGCGTTCGCTGTTTGTTCGCACGAACCCCTATGAAAAGTTTTCGCTGCGCGCTTGCGCGTGTCCTTTTCTCAAAAGGCGGCACGGATCCAACGCCGTGTGGCGTTGGTCGCCCTCCGCAGAGGGCGAAACAGCCCTTGGCGTTTTTTTACTAACGCAAATTCGCGTAGCGATTTGCGGCAAGCTTGCGAGCCTCTTTTCATTTACGCCTACATGGTCAAAAGAAAAAGCGACTAAGGAATTTTACACAGTTACAAACAGCGCATCTCGTTTGCAACAGCAGACCTCTTAGCCGCTTTTCTCTTGGAGGAAGGAGGCGCAAGAGAAAAGCTCGCAAAAGAGAACGCCGTATTAGGATTTCGCCCGTTGCGACGGGCGAGGATGGG
>JAZSKO010000091.1:0-4093 GCA_045534875.1 Eubacteriales bacterium
TCCACCCCTGCTCTGTCACACCAGACCTGCAGTTGCTCTGCCGCGGCGGCACGGAAGGTGTCGGCGGCGGCAACCACCACTTTTTTGCCCTCTTGCTTCAAAACGGCGGAAATTTTACCGATAGAGGTGGTCTTCCCTACGCCATTTACACCGATGACAAACAACACAGAGGGCTTCGTGGTCAGGCGAAGGGGCTCGGAGTCGCCAATGGCTTCCTTTAAAATTTCAAACAGCATTTCCTTGATACGCTCCGTGTCCTTTTCTCTTTCTTCACGGATGCGTTCACGAAGCGTATCTAAGATATATTCCGTGGTTTCGACACCGACGTCGGCGGAAATCAAAAGCTCCTCAAGCTCCTCAAAAAAATCCTCGTCAATGCGGACGAAGCTTTTGAAAATATCGTCAATTTTGCCAAAAAATGCGTTTTTGGTCTTGGCGAGACCCTGTTTCAGTTTTTCAAAAAAGCTCATGCGAGCAACTCCTTTTGCTTGCTTTCAATCTCGGACACATCCAAAGGAACGGCACGGGAAATACCGCGTTCGGGCATGGTGATACCGTAGAGACGGTCACCGATCTCCATGGTTCCGCGACGGTGTGTGATCAAAACGAACTGTGTTTCTTTGGAATAATCCAACACGTATTTACCAAAGCGATCCACGTTGACCTCGTCAAGGGCAGCCTCGATTTCATCAAAAATGCAGAAGGGCGTGGGATTGGCCTTCAAAATAGCAAAGATCAGCGCAATGGCAACGAAGGTCTGCTCACCGCCCGACAAAAGCGAGAGGCTTTTGATGATCTTTCCGGGAGGCGCCGCCTTGATCTCGATTCCGCTGACGAGGACATCCTCGGGGTCGGTGAGAGAAAGCTCCGCCTCGCCACCGCCGAAGAGCTCGGCGAAGACGGTACGGAAGTTATTGTTGATCTCGTCAAAGGTCTTGCTGAAGCTGTCGCGCATCTCCCTTTCCACACGGGAAAGGATATCAAGAAGCTCGCCGCGAGAGGCGTTCAAGTCCTCAAGCTGCACCTTTAGCTCCTCATGTCTTCCCTTTACCTGATCATATTCCTCAATGGCACCGGGATTGACGTTGCCAAGCTCTCGTATCTTAGACTTACAGGAGCTTTGCAGGGATGCCATTTCGCTTCTGTTTGCGGCGGTAACGGCAGGATAATCAAGTGCCACCGCATCCTCGTAAGAGATCTGATACTCGTCCCACAGCCTGTTTTCAAGCCGTTCGTTCTCTTCCTTCAATCTGTTCAGCTTGTTCTCGGAGCGGTTGTATTCACCCAGAACCTTTTCACGCTCGTCGTTGGCGGCACGGATCTTTTCGCGAAGCTCCTTCTCCATACGGTCAAAGTCGCTTCCCTCTTCTTCCGCACCGGCACGCTTGTCCTCCAGCTCGCGAAGCGCCAGCTTTTGCGCCTCATACTCGGTACGGTTCTCTTCCTTTTCCTTCTCCAGTTCCTCGATGCGAAGCACGTAAGAGCGAATACTTTCTTCGGTTGCCGCACGGTCGTTTTTGTGCGCCTCAAGGGAGGCAAGACCCGCTTGCGTTTGTGCATCGACCGACTCGATCTCCGCACGCATGAGCGCGACACGAAGCTTAAGGTCATTCGCGGTATCGTTTTTCGTTTCCTGCTCGTCAAGGAGCGCCTGTCGCTGCACCTCAAGAGCCGCGCGGGACTCACGCAAATCGGCAATTTTACCTTCGACTGCCGTAAGTTCTTCCCTTATGGTAACAATGTCGGACGCATACCGTCCGCCTTCGCCCGTTAAACGCTCGTAGTCGGCGGTCAGCTTAAGGATCAGCTCGTCGTTTGCGGCAAGCTTGGCGGTGGCGTGATCTAATTCGGAAAATTGAGCGCGAGACATGGTGTAAAGAAGGTCGCGCGTCTGCTCGGCGTCCGCGATCCTTCGTTTCGCCTCGTCCATGACTTTTTCAAGAGCAACAATGTCCTGCTTCGTATTATCTTCCTGTTTTTCCAAGTCTTTTTGGGATTTGACCAGCTGATCGATCTCGCCCGAACGGGACAAAATACCACTGTCACGGCGCACCGAGCCACCCGTAAAGGAACCGCCGGCGTTGATCAGCTGACCGTCAAGGGTAACGATACGAACGCGATATTGCAGCTTCTTTGCGGCTGAGGTAGCGCTGTCAATGTCCTTAAATACCAGTGTGCGCAATAGCAGCCATTCCATGATCTCGCGATAACGAGAGTCAAAGGAAACCAGCTTGTCTGCCCGTCCTACGTAGCCCTCCAAGGATGCGGCACGCCTGATCTCGTCTGTTTCGGTTGCCGCGCGAATGGAGCTGATGGGATAGAAGGTAGCGCGTCCCGCACCTGCCTGCTTGAGGCGTTGGATGCAGGATTTTGCGGTTTCCTCGCTTTCCACTACGATGTTTTGGAGATTCTGACCGAGAGCCGTCTCGATGGCAGTAATATATTCCTTATCGATGGAGATGAGCTTGGAAACGGGACCGTAAATTTTCCCCGTAAAACGAGAGGCGTTAGCGGCATACTCCTGCATCACAAAGCGCACGCTTTGCTGATACCCCTCAAAATGCTCCTCCATGCGCCGCAAGGAATCGATCCGCTGGGCAAGTCCGCTGAGACGTCCGCTTTCTTCAAGGAGCTTTTGGTGCTTTTCTTCTCTTTTGCTTGTGGCATCGGCGAGAAGACCGCCCTGCTCGGCAATCATAGCTTCCGCGGCGCTTATCTTTTGCTTGTAGGATGCGGTATTCTTTTCGCATCTGGCAACCTCAGCCTTCAAAGACTCTTCTGCCTTGTGATATTTGTCGATTTCCGACAGAATATTGGCGCCTTGATCTGCTCCGTCAGCTTTTGCTTTTTCGCTGACGTCAAGACGGACCTGCAGATCCATCCGCTCTTTGTTTAGCGTCTCAATGGCATCAAGCTCTTCCGCCAATCGTTTTTCCAGCGCTTTTGCTTCCGCAAGTAAAGCCTCTGTCGCAACGATCAGCTCCAGCCGTTCGCCTTCGAGCGTCTCTATGTTGCGCTCGATCTGCGTTTTCTTTTCTTCGTTTTCGGCACGGTTCCCTACGAGTCGTGCGTCGTCCTCGTCGGGCGAACTCAGGTGCTTCCGCCCTTGCTCTGCCATTTCGGTTAAATGTGCGATGGAGTCCACCGCACGGGCATAGGCGGTCTCAAGGGCACCGATCCGTTTGTTTGCGACACCGATGTCCGTCAAAAATTGCTCCGAAGCCAAGCGCCTGCCCGTCAGCTGGTCGTGAATGTGGTCGCTCTGCTTCTCTAAGGTGTCGATGCTTTCCTTTAAGCGCTCATATTCCGCCGTAGCCAAGCGAAAGGCAACGGTGGCGGCTTGCAGATCTGTTTTGATCTTTTCGGTATCAAAAAGCCAAAGAGAAACGTCCGCCCTCTTTTTGTTTTCTAAAAGCTCACGGTATTTCTTCGCCTTTTCCGCATCACGCGCCAAGGGGCCGATACGGGCATCCAGCTCGTTGAAGATCAAGGTTAAGCTGTCCATGTTCTGCTCGGTACCGCGAAGCTTTTTCTCGGTCTCCTCCTTCCGTTGACGGAACTTGGAGATACCTGCCGCTTCCTCAAAGATGTTTCGCCTGTCCTCGCTCTTTTTGGAAAGAATTTCGGCAATTTTACCTTGACCGATGATGGAATATCCCTCGCGCCCTACGCCTGTGTTCATAAACAGCTCGTGAATATCGCGCAAGCGGCAGTTTTTGCGGTTGATCATATATTCGCTCTCGCCCGAGCGATAATACCGTCTGGTAACGGTGATCTCATCATAGGGAGAATCAATGCGGTGCGTTTCGTCGGAATTGTCAAAGGTGACGGAGACCTCAGCAAAGCTCATGGGTCTGCGAAGGTCAGTTCCGCCGAAAATGACGTCCTCCATTCTGGTACCACGGATATTACGGCTGGAGATCTCACCCAAAACCCAACGCATGGCATCGGAAATGTTGGATTTTCCACTGCCGTTGGGACCGACGACAACGGTCGTTCCTCTTTCAAACTGTAAGACCGTCTTGTTGGGAAAGGATTTGAAGCCGTGGAGCTCAAGAGATTTTAAGTACATGCTTGCACCTGCCTTGTCTTA
>JAZSKO010000184.1:0-8259 GCA_045534875.1 Eubacteriales bacterium
CTTGGGAGAGGGAGGGGTTTGGGGAGGGAGGAGCCCTTCTTTCCTAAGAAGGGTCCTTCCTCCCCAAGGTCTTTTCCCTCTCCCCAAGGTCTTTTCCCTCTCCCCAAGGTCTTACCTCACCAAAGAAACCATGAAATTACAGAAAGCGCTTCGTGCGGAGGGGTGGCTGTCGATGTCACAATGCGCCATACCGGGGACGGTCAGGAGAGTGTAGTCACGTCCGAAGTGTTCCAAGCGCTCCACCATGAGAGGCATCTGGGTTTGGTAGAAATAGGGGTCGGCGTCGCCGTAGACCAGATAGTAGGGGATCGAGGGCAGAGACGCCGCAAACGCGACAGGCGAATACCGCGACAAGACCGCGTCGAGCGGCCCCTCCTCGGTGATGTGTGCCGACAGAATGGATTTACGGAAAAAGGGCGAATCGGTAAACAAGCGATTGAGATCGGTCACCGCGCAGTTCAAGGCGCAACCGATCGCCGTCCGCTTGCCGTAGACCAGATAGTTGAGAGCGGTCATGCCGCCCATGCTGCCGCCACTGACGATCAAGGGGATGCTCTCATCCGCGCCCAAGCGATCATAGGCGGCGTCCAATACCTGCTCGTTGAACTCGCGTGAATTGCGGCTCATCCAAGCCCAAACGCTGTAATAGGGAAAGACCCACGCGATCCCTTGCTCTCCCAAGATACGGGCGATCGTGGGGCTTTTTTCATACGTGGTGGCATCGGAATAGCCGTGAAAGCAGACGCAAACGGCGCGCAGAGGTCGCGCCAGCGTGTCCTCGTTGACAAAGGCATAGTCCGAAAGATTCGATGCGTTGATGTATTTCATGGGAAACCGTGTCCTTTCTGTCTCGATCATGCGAACAGTTCTTTGAGACGATCCAGCGTGCGGTAGGTCTGCTCGTCGTAGGGCGAGGTCAGCCCCGCCTTGGCAAGAACGGAGAGATACTCGTTGACGTCCTTCGTCTCCACAAGGATCTTGTACCGCTCACAGGCGGCCGTGTAGTCCTCCTTGCTTTCCAGATAAAGCTGTAAGGACGACACCATCGCCGTGGCATAGCAGTAGTTGGTCATGGGATACACGATCCCGAGCCGCCGCCAGTAGGTGGTGAGCTGCTCCGCCAGACCACTCGACCATTCCGTCACGCCGTAGTCCTCGATCAGATCCT
Organism: Eubacteriales bacterium; assembly: GCA_045534875.1. Classification (GTDB taxonomy): domain Bacteria; phylum Bacillota; class Clostridia; order Oscillospirales; family CAG-272; genus UMGS1865. The sequence goes on from JAZSKO010000184.1 coordinate 1,169, forward strand.
GCATGATGGTCTCCATACGGTCAAGCGTCAGGGAGGAGGGGTCGCGCTTGAAGACCTTTTCGTCAAATTCATCCTTGATGACCGAGGAAATGATCTGATATACCCAGTTGCTCGCCTGATAGACCTCCGCGCCGGTGAAGGCGCGGCTGTCCAGCTCACTTGACAGATAACTATACAGGAGCATGGTGTTGGCGGTGGAGTGCGTCTCGCGCAGATCCAAGGAGGCATAGGTGGTGTCGGACAGGATGCTCGCGCAGTAGTGTCCCACCTCATGCGCCACGGTTTCGAGCGTGGTCTGGCTTTTGTGGAAATAGCAGATCGGCGTATCCCCCACGACATAGACCATAGCGGAATTGTATGCGCTTGGCTTATCTGCGACCAGCACGCGATCCTGTTCAAACGCGCCCGTCATCGTCTCGCCCAGAGACGTGGGGAGCGAGGAAAAATAGGCGAGATGGTAGTCCTCTTGGAAGGAATCGTAGGACGCGTAGAGATATTGGCTCGATGCGGTGTAGTCTGCCGACGAAAGGGTCCGGTCGATCTGACGGCTCTGCTCCCTGAGCGCTTGGTAAAGCGGGATCAGGTAGTCCTTCGTGTATGCGCGGAGCGCGCGACGCTGGGTGAGCGTGTCGGTTCGGAAGGTGACGTATTGCTGGGCGTACAGATAGTAGTTCAGCGCGCCGGAGGAGGTGGCCAAGCCGTGGGCCGCCATGAGATATTGCTTGTAGACCTCAAACATCCTCTCGTCGCTCGCGCCGCTCGCTTGCAGGGCGTTGTACTCCCCCTCCAAGACCTCCATTTGCCTTCGGTAGGTGTTGGCGTCGGGCGTGGAGGTGATCAGATTCCCCTTGTATTCCGTCTCCACCACGTCCCGAAAGACGGCGGCAAGAGGGGTCTTTTTTTCTGAGGCGGTGTTATAGAACGCCCAGAACAGGTCGTCGGCTTCGTCATGAAGCTCGAATGCGTACAAATAGCGATCCCACGCCTTGGAATCGGCGGTATTGGCGCAGTAGAGAAGGTAGGCGATGTCGCGTTGCGTCTCCATGCTCGCCTCGATCGACAACAATTCGTACAGCGCGTGTCGGAAGGAGTCCTCGTTCCCCGCCTTGTTCGCGGAGAACTGCGCCTTGACCTCCTTCAGCTTCGCCTTGTAGTCGTCCAACGCCTGATCGGTCAGGTCAAATTTCATCGACGAGACCGAGACCGACGGATACACGACCTCAAACCGATAGGGGCTTGCTTCCTCGCTCGGCTCGCTCTCCCCGCTCGTTACGACGGGCGCGACAGGCTCGGTGGGAGTGGGAACGCTCCCTCCACGCTCTCCACAGGCGGAAGCCGACAAAAGAAACAGGACCAGCCCCAGCCAAAGAGCAAGGACGCGAAGCAATCGCGTCATGCCTCTCCTCCGAGAGAGCCGTCGGGCGCGAAGCAATCCTTCTTCAAAACGGCGTTTACACCGTCGACCAGCGTCTTCGCCAAGAGCCGATAGCCCTCCTGCGTCAGGTGAACGCCGTCGGGGGACAAAAGATCGCGGTGGGCGTCGGTGAGCGAATAGAGATCCAAGACGGGCAGACCGTAGGTCTTGGCAAGCGACGACACCACGCGGTTTCTGACCACCACGCGCGCGTCTCGCTCGGCATCGGCCACGGCGGTGGTGAGAAGCAGGACCACGGGCGTGCCGTCAAACTCCTTCAACAGAAATTGCACGAGCGCCTCATAGTGCTCGCGGTACGCGCCCTCGTCGTCCATGTGCCAGCCGTGCAGACCGTTGTTGAACAGGATCACGGCGCGCTCGCGCTCCTGCGCGGCAAACAGGTGAAGCGACGCGGCAAAATAGGGATTGTCGACCGCCTTGGAGGTTCCAAAGCCATCGAAAAAGAGGGTGTTCCCCGAGATCTCGGTGGCGTGACGCCGCGTGGCGCAGGAAATGGAATCGCCGATATACAAAACGCGCGGCGTGTCGGTCGTGCCTGCGTGCTCCCACCAGACGTTGTCCCATTCGTAGGTTTCCAGATTCGTTTTCCGATCCTCAAACGCATAGGTAAAATCGCTCATGATGTTCCTCCTTTGATAAAAAACGGTTTTTAACCGAAAATAGCCTCGGCGTAGGGCTTGACGTCCACCTCGCCGTGCAACTCCTCGTAATCCGCGCCTAAGAAGCAAGCGAAGGTGGAAATGAAATCGAAGCCCATCCGCTTGTATTCGGCAATGTCTGCGCGCATCGGCTCCTCCTTTAACACAAATTTCTTCGGAGGCTTTTTCCAGCCCGAATACATGGAATTGTCGTACCAGTATTCCAAAACCTTCTTGGGCTCGTCGTCGAAGGCCGTCATCAACGGGAGAAGCATCTCCTTCTCGCGACGGATCATCTCCTCGGCGTTGTCGCCCTTGGCGGTGTATTTCTCAAACGGCGCGTACTCCAAAAAGATCCCTTCCTCGGGACGCACGCTCACAGGCGGCACGATGCTGTCCATATAGGCAAGGTAGGCCATGTGGGCGTTCGGGATGCGCTGCTTGATCGCGCGCAAAAAGCAATTCAGGGCGATCATTTGCTGATCCGAGGGCGTCAGCTCCTTGCACTTCGGACATTGGCAATGGATGTTGTGCGCGTCCTCCATCCAGAAATAGAAGTAGGGACGGCTACCGTACAGCGCCATCGCCAAGTCGGCGGCGCGCCGGCCAACCAGCTCCAAGGCCTCGGGATTTGAGACGCAGAAGTTCCAATCGCTCGTTCTTTCTCCCTTTTCGTTCATGCGAAAATAGTCGGGATGCTCCGCAAACAGATCGCGCGGCATCAGGTATCCCGCGGCGTGGATCTCATATTCCACCTCCAAGCCGCGCGACAGAGCATAGTCGACCGCCTCGCGGTATTCCTTCGTTTTCACGGTCTCCAAGAGCTTTTCCACGTGGGTCGCGGCCACTGTGCCGCCAACGGGATGGATCCCAACGATCCCCACCCCGGCGTCCACCAAGCGGTCCACCCACGCCTTCGATAATTCATCCGGATGCACGATCATACTGCTTTTCATAGCGGTTCTCCTTTATCGTGGTTATTTCTATCTTGTCGGACACCATCAAAGAGGGATGGTGTCCCTGTTTGATGTTTTTGAGAGAGGGAGGGGTTTGGTCTTCCCTGCCTTACAATCCAATAAAAACGGCGAGCATCAAGAAGCCGAGCGACAGCGCGAACAGGATGAGCTGGAAGACGATGGTCTTCTTGAACCATTCCGCAAAGCTCACGTTGGCAAGTCCCAGACCGACCAAGAGCGTGCCGCAGGTGGGATAGAGGACGTTGGTATAGCCGTCGGCGAACAGGTAGGTCAGGATGATGACCGTTTTGCTCACGCCCTCGATCGGAGCAAGGGTGAGCATCGGGATGATCAGCACCGCCTTCGCGGACGCGCTCGGAATGAAGAATTCAATGATCAGGACAAAGACGTACAGAATGATGACCGTCAGGTACGGTGACAGATCCGATACAGAGTTGTAGAAATGATAGAAGATGGTGTGCAGGATATTGCCCTCCTGCGCCACGTATGTAATGCCGAAGGCGATCATGATGATCACGATCGAGGGAAGCACGTCCTTCACGCCGACCACAAAGCACTTGCCGAGACGGCGGAAGGAGCCGAGCAGGATCCTGCCCACGATCACCGTTCCCACGATGAACGCCACCGCCATGAAGACCATCGCAAGCGAGCGGAGCGCGTCGATCGCGGTGGCAACGATGACCGAAAGGAGCGCCAGCGAAAAGAGCGCGACGATCATCTTGGCCTTTCGGATGTCCTCGGCGTGCTCCTCCTTGGAGACCATCGTAAAGCCCTCAACGTCGAAGGTCTCGGTCGCTCTTTTTTCATCCCGCTTGGCCAAAAGGGTCAGAAAGAACGAGGTGACGACGTACATCACGCAGAAGATGATGCACCGATACCAAATGCCGTCCGCCACGCTGACACCGGCGGCGATCGAGGCCGTTCCGATGGTCAAGGGATTGGTGATCGCGGTGGTGAAACCCACGCCGGAGGAGATCAGAATGAGCGCGATGGCGGTGAAGCGCGACCAGTTGAGGGTGGTGCAAAGCATGGCGAAGACAGGATAGAGAATGAGAAGCTGCTCCTGCAACCCAAACACGGCCGACAAGACCATGATCAGCGCGGTGATGATCCAAATGGCGGCAAAGCGTCTGGCGTGGAGCCGCTCCATGATGACTCGGACCAGCGACACCAGTCCGCCGCTTTCCTCCAAGACCTTAAACGTGCCGCCCAGCACCAACAGAAGCGCGATGATCATGATCATATTTGCGCTGCTGCTTCCAAAAAGCATGGCCTCAACGGGCGCGGTGAACCAACGGATCACGGGCAGACGCGAGGTGTTTTCCTCCTCGGAAAGCTCGCGGTAGGAATCCACCACGATGTGCTTGTTCAGGGCTTCGTCGGCGGTGTACCGATAGAACGGCTCCTCCCCCAGAGCGGGGTCGGTGGTGTAGACCGTGTAGCGTCCGGCAGGGATGACATAGGTCATCACGCCAACCGCGATCAAAACCGCCAAGAGGATCGCCACCACCGTGACAAAGCTTTTCAGCCCAAATTTCACCTTTACGTCAAGTTCTGTTGCGTTACGCATAGTCCTTCTCCTCTATTCCGTAGACGTCCGCGCAGGCAGACCTCCACCGTTCGTCGTGTAGATTGTGTATCTCCTCGGCCGCGAGCGTCCATTTGATCAGACCGCGACACGGCTCATCGGGAACGAGCATATAGTAGTCGTTGTTGCAATAGAATTCCAGATAGCCCTTTGTGGAAAGGGTGAGCGAGTAGACCGCCTTGGCGGGAAAGTCAAACTCCGCGGGCTTGCCGTCCAGCGTCCCCGAAAAGGTCAAGCCTTGTCTGGTCAGGCGCGCCGTTCCCACCGAAAGCGGGAGGCGGTTCTTCGGAGACTTGCGCAATTTGTCGAGCCGCAGGGTGCAAAGACTGCCGCGCAGGGTCATCTCAAAGCCGTCATTCCCGATCTCCTCGGCCACCGACAGGCGTTGCCGCTTGTACCACTCGTCAATATCGGCGGGACACCGCTCGTCGGTCGCATCGACCAGATCGTAATATTCGTTGACCCTCACCCGAAAGCCGCAGGCGTCGCAGACCACGGCCTCTCCCTCCACGCGCAGGCAATGCTCCTGCCGACAGATGGGGCATTGGTAGAGGATGGTATCAATCCCATGGGCGTTTGGCATCTTGCCCACGTAGGCGTGACGCGCGGTCTTGTTGAAGGCGAAGTCGTTGTAGCGGAGGGTTTCCATGATCGCGCGGTAGATCTGTTCCTCCGAGAGCCTTTCCAGATCCTCAGGCGTGAACAACAGGCGATACGACACGCCGATATAGCCCTTTTTGCGATCCGAGGAATAGCGGTTGGTTGCCAGATACGCCCCGCGCGTGCTGCAAACCACCACGTTTGCCCGACTTCGCTTGATAAGCTGTGCCGTTGCGGGATTGATGGGATGCGTGCTTCCGCTGGTGGATTGGATCCCCTCCGGAAAGAGCGCGAGCGAGCCGTTGCGCTTGAGCACCCGAAGCATCTGCTTGACGCATACGAAATCGGGCTGATATAAGTACTTGGAGATCACGCCAAACGCGAGCATGAGGGAATAAACTCCCTTTTTCAGGATGTTCTGATAGCCGCACACGATGTTGACGTCCTTCCGACCGAAGCCGTAGATGGTATAGAGAAATTCCAGCCTTGACGCGTGCGAGGAAAGCAGGATCGTTGGCTGATCCTGGATCGCTTCGGGGTCGTAGTCACGGGAAAACTCCACACCGTAGCGTCGGTTCAGGATCCCCAGCACCCACATCGCGATCGAAGCAAGGATCGGATTCGGTTTTTTTATGGTTCTGTGGATCAATCTTGTTTTTAAGTCTTTCTTCATGGAAATGCCACACCTCACACAGAAAAGGACACGCATCCAACCGAAAACGATCCCTCGGTCGGCCGCTTTTTGTCCTGTTTCCTCTATTATACCGCAAAACCCTTCAAAAAACAATATTTTTTCGGAAATGATTTCTTTTTATTTCGGTAAAAATCAAAAAAATCCAACGCGCGATGCCAACGCGTCGGACAAAAAAGCACCGCGATCGCGGTGCTTTCTGAATCCTTCCTATAAATCAACTTAAAAACTATGGTTCGCCAAGAATGAAAAATTCCTACAATCCAACGCCTACGTTAGGAGGTTCTTTTCCACCAACACATTCAAAAACTCCTCCGACAGGGCAAACGCCTCATCGTACTCAATATAATACCACTTTTCATTTATTTTACAAATTCTCAATTCCACAATTAGTCTCGGGTAATCTTTCACATAAAAGTAAAGGGTTGTACCATGATACGCCTTACCCTCAAGGTGTTTTTTATAACTAACATCTTCCGTTTTAATAAAGGCAGACGAAAAATCAAATGCATACTCTGTGTCTTGTAGCACATAGCAGAAAGGCTCTTGATACAGATCCTCTCTGATATATACACACGTCATGATATCATTCGATCTGCTTCCGCTTGCTATATAATCGGCATTTTCTGCCGCATTTGCGTAAAAGCCGAAATTGGGGAAAAACGGAAAATTGCTTGTTTCTCCCAAAAGCAGATCCTCCTCCGTAACGGGAAAAGAAAACTCCCCATTCACCTCTTCAATTAAAATGTACGTATTCCCACCAAAAAGCAACGTGCCTTTGTCTTCTCCACGAGAAAACCCCTCCACGGGATCGATGATATCTCCGGAAATGGAATAGGACAACGCTTGGAAAGCACTGCAAGAAAAAAGATGGATACAAACCAGAAATAAGATTACAAGCAGACCGATTTTTTTCATTCTTATGCCTCCTTTCTATAAGCCGCCGTTGCTTTTTGATAGCTTGATTATAGCATAAACCGCCGAAAATTACAACCCTTTTTGGCAAATTAACAGCCTCGGGGAAAAGCCAAAAAGAGAACCTTACTGCCATTCAAGCCGTGCGATCGACACGGCGCCTTTGTTTAGAGTTGGCTTGAAATTCCATCCGCATGTGGTAATATAAAAATTCCCATTTTGCTCAATCACCTCGGCGGCATGCGCT
>JAZSKO010000230.1:0-4772 GCA_045534875.1 Eubacteriales bacterium
GCGGCAAACCTCATCAACGCAGGCATCATGCCCCTCACCCTTGCCAATGCCGACGACTACGATAAGCTCACGCAGGGCGCGAAGCTCACCATTTGCAACGTGTGGGCAGGCATGGAGAGCGGAAGCATGACGCTTACCGACGAGAAGGGAACCGAGATCCCCTTGACCTGCTCCTTCACCGAGCGTCAGAAGGATATCTTAAAGGCGGGAGGCCTCTTGGCCTACACCCGTCTGGGGAACGAATAAGGAGGACACGACTGTGTTTGAAAAAGAAATCGACTCGGCGGTGGAGCAATTCCGCCGCCTGATGCAGGAGCAACTGGAACGGCAGAGCCGCATGGAGCAGGGCTCGGCGGCAAAGGATTTTACCAAGCTCGAAAAGATCGTGGTGGGCGTTTGCGGAGGAGACGGCATTGGCCCGATCCTGATGCGTGAGGCGCGCCGCCTGTTGGAGTATCTGCTTGCCGATGAGGTCAAATCGGGCAAGATCGAGATCCGCGAGATCGAGGGCTTGACGATTGAAAACCGCCTTGCCAGAGGCGAGGCTGTCCCCGCCGACACGTTGGCCGCCATCAAGGCCTGCGACGTGCTTTTGAAGGGACCCACCACCACGCCGAAGGGTGGCACGATGGAGAGCGCGAACGTCGCCCTTCGTCGGGAGCTGGATCTCTATGCCAACGTCCGTCCCGTTTGCGTTCCCGATCAGGGAATTGATTGGATCTTCTATCGGGAGAACACCGAGGGTGAGTACGTTCTCGGAAGCCGAGGCGTGGAGCTTCCCGGAAAGCTGGCGATGGACTTCAAGGTGACCACCGATGCCGGTACGCGCCGCATCGCGCGCGCCGCCTTTGAGTACGCCAAGAACAACGGAAAGACCAATGTTTCGATCGTCACCAAGGCAAACATCATGAAGAAGACCGACGGAAAATTCACCGCGATCTGCCATGAGGTTGCCGAGGAGTATCCCGGCATCATCGCCGAGGATTGGTACATCGACATCATGACGGCAAACCTCGTCAACGAGAGCATCCGCAGTCGGTTTCAGGTCTTTGTTCTGCCCAACCTGTACGGTGACATCATCACCGACGAGGCCGCGCAGATCCAAGGAGGCGTGGGAACGGCGGGAAGCGCCAACATCGGCGATCAATACGCCATGTTTGAGGCGATCCACGGCTCGGCTCCCCGCATGATCGAGGAGGGAATCGGGGAGTACGCCAACCCGTCGAGCCTGTTCAAGGCAGTGGAGATGATGCTTCGTCACATCGCCATGCCCGAAAAGGCCGACCGTCTTGCCAAGGCCATGCAGATCTGCACCGAGGAGGAGCGGCGCGTGGTGGTAACGGGTGACCGCAACGGCGCGCTCTGCTCGGAGTTTGCCGATTACGTCATGGAGACGCTTGCCCGCTAAAAAAAGAAAAAAAAGGACTTTACAAAGTAGGGCTTTTGTGATAGAATAGAAGGAGATAAAGAGGAAAGGAGGATGAGCGCGTGAAGGCGAAGCAACCGTTATCGGCAGGAGAGCTGCACTATAAGAAAACACTCTCCGCTATCGGCATCACCATGCTGGTCTTTTTGGCGTTGATCAACGTGGTCGGCGTTGTGGTCGCTCTTTTGCAAACGATTCTGCAGCTCGTCCCGATTTCGAGGGTGGCGGCAGAGGTCATCTATCAGCTTGTGTACGGAGCAGGGTATCTGTCGGCCTTCATGCTTCCCGTGTTGGTCTTGAAGGGGATCCTGAAACGGTCGCCGTATTCCTATCTTCCCATGAAGACCGATCTGCGCCTGACGCCCTTGCTCGTTCCCATCATCGTGGGAGGCATCTCCTTGATCTGGTCGCTGTCGTATATCAATAGCTGGCTGGTGCAGATCTTTCAGTACTCCGCCTTTTCCGAGTCGGTTCTGTGGGGCTCCTCCACCGAGCCGATCAAGGACTATCAGATCGTTCTCACCTTTATCGTTCTGGCGGTCGTGCCTGCCTTTTGCGAGGAATTTTTGTTCCGAGGCGCGATCCTGACAAACTGCTTGCCCTTCGGAAGGACCAACGCGATCCTGATCAGCGCGACCCTGTTTGCCCTGATGCATCAGAACGCCGAGCAGATCCTCTATACCTTCGGCGCGGGAATCCTCTTGGGATTGATCTATGAGAGAACGGGAAGCATCTGGCCGGGAACCTTTTTGCACTTGGTCAATAACTTCACGTCGGTGGTCTTTTCGGTCTTTTCGGATAAGCTGGGCGGGCGACATCAGGAGCTCGTCTGGATCATTCTGGAATGCCTGCTTTGCGCCGTTGGTATGGTGTGTCTCGTGATCGTCACCATCAAATGGACGCCGAAAAAGCGAGAGATGCGGGATGGCGTGTTTGAAAAGAGCCTCCCCGTGGACGATTCCTACGCCACCAGCCCCGTGACCACCAAGCAAGCCATCCGTCATTTCTTCAATCCGGCCATGATCGTGTTCTTGGTGTTCTGCCTGTTGCAGATCCTTTCCTTGATCCTCATGGCGTTGCTCTATGCCAATGGATTGTTTGCGATTTGAGGATGAGCGGTATATGCGCGCGGCTCTCCATGAGGCGCGCCTTGCCGCCAAGGCGGGGGAGACCCCGGTGGGAGCGGTTTTGGTAGACGGGAAGGGAGAGATCCTTGCCATCGCCCACAACCAGACCGAGCAGGAGCATTCCCCCCTGTGTCACGCAGAGATGCTCGCCATCGCCGAGGCCTGCAAAAAGAAAGCCGATTGGAGGCTCACCGATTGCTCACTCTACGTCACCTTAGAGCCATGTCCCATGTGCATGGGAGCGATCCTGCACGCAAGGCTTTCGCGTGTGGTGTATGGAGCAAAGGATGCAAGAGCAGGGGCGTGCGGAAGCCTGTTGGATCTGGCTTCCTATCCCTTCGAGTCCTCGCCTGCCTGTGAGGGAGGACTGCTCTCCGAGGAAGCGCTGTCCCTTCTGCGAGACTTTTTCCAAGAAAGACGAAAAACCAATCAATCGAAAAACGGTTGATGCTCAGAAATACAAGAGCCGCGTCGGCGGCATCCCAGAAAGGGGATCGTTATGTCAAAGGTAATCATTCCACAGGGGTATCGTTCCTTCCTTACCCTGCGCCAAACCGAATATGCCATCAAGAAGGTGAAGGACTTCTTTGAGCGCGATCTGGCCACCGAGCTGAACCTGATCCGCGTCTCGGCACCTCTTTTCGTTGACCCCAAAAGCGGTCTGAACGACGATCTCAACGGCATCGAACGAGCCGTTCGCTTCGATCTGTTGTCGGGCGAGCATTTGGAGATCGTGCATTCCTTGGCAAAGTGGAAGCGCTATGCGCTCGGAAAATACGGTTTTTCTCCCGACGAGGGACTCTACACCGATATGAACGCTATCCGACGGGATGAGGACACCGACAACATCCATTCCATGTTCGTTGACCAATGGGACTGGGAAAAGATCATCACCAAGGAGCAGAGAAACGAGGAAACTCTGCGCCGCACGGTCACCTGTATCTATGACGCATTGCGCCATACCGAGCAATACATCGTCAACGAGTATTCCTTCATCGGTCGCCTTCTGCCCGAAAAGATCACCTTTATCACCTCGCAGGAATTGGAGGACCGTTGGGGAGATCTGACGCCGAAGGAGCGCGAATACGCCGCCGCAAAGGAGTACGGAGCCATCTTTTTGATGCAGATCGGCGGCGCGTTGAAGAGCGGTATGCCGCACGACGGACGAGCTCCCGACTACGACGATTGGTCGCTCAACGGGGATATTATCGTCTACTATCCTGTTCTGGATATCTCCTTGGAGCTTTCCTCCATGGGTATCCGCGTGGACGAGGAGACCATGATGCGTCAGCTTCGCCTGCGTGGCTGTGAGGAGCGATCTCTTTTGCCGTTCCATCAGGCTCTGCTCAACGGCGAGCTTCCGTACACCATCGGAGGCGGAATCGGACAGTCGAGAATGTGTATGTTCTTCTTGCGGAAGGCGCACATCGGAGAGGTGCAGTCCTCCTACTGGTCGCCCGAGGAGCAACGGATCTGTCGGGAAAACGGAGTTCCGCTTCTGTAAGAATCGTTTTGAATCATCTATGCTATCTATGTAAAAAAGGAGGGAGAGCTATGAAGCGTGGCGTTCGTCTTTGGGCGTGTCTCATGGCGGCTTTGCTGATGATCCTCTCCCTGATCTCCTGCGATGGGGGCAAGAAAGAACCGCCCCCCACCTCGCAGGCCCTGATCTGGGCGCTGGGAACGGCTCTGCCGTCTGCCAACGCCTTTTTTGACGAGCTTCCCGAGGGCGCGACCGTGGAGTATGCCGAGGAGGATCCCTTTGGGGATCTGCAACTGGGCGAGAATATCATCGCGGTGCGCTATGTCGCTCCAAACGGGAAAAAGCAAACGGTCTCGGTCAGCCTTACCTTGGTCGACGATCAAACGCCGCCCGTGATCGTGGGAGCGAAGGACATCATCTCCTACATTGGGGAGGGGATCTCCTACCGAACGGGTGTCACGGTCACCGATAACTGTCACGGTGAGGTCAGCCTTACGTGGGACAGCGTGGCGGTGGACACCATGTCCGAGGGCGTGTATCCCGTGATCTATTGGGCAACCGACGCGGCAGGAAACGTGAGCACGGCCGAGGTCAAGGTGCATATCTATGCCGTGGAGATCACGCAAGAGATGCTGTTTGAGGTGATCGATCCCATTATCAACGATCTGGGGCTTCTTTCGATGGATCGCGAGGCGCAGGTGCGCGCGATCTACCGCTTTACGCATACCGATGCCCA
>JAZSKO010000160.1:0-4082 GCA_045534875.1 Eubacteriales bacterium
GGCTTCGTAGACCTGCTCGTCATCGTAGACTTCTTCGCCGTCATAGACCTGCTCGTCATCGTAGGCTTCTTCGCCTTCGTAGACCTGCTCGTCATCGTAGGCTTCTTCGCCGTCGTAGACTTGCTCGTCATCGTAGACCTGCTGATCGTCGTAGGGCTCTTCTCCGTCGTAGACCTGCTCATCGTCGTAGTAGGTCTCCTCGCCGTAGGGATCGGCCTCCGCAGGCTCCCCGCTCTCCCATTCCTCGTCGGGCAGAGAGTAGTGCGGAACGGCGGCGGGCTCGATGAAGCTATCGTCTCCGTACCAATCCTCCTCGACCAAGCCTTCGGTTTCGTCCTCGGGATCGGCCTCAAAGGTGGGGGCTTCCACTGCGTCCGTATCGGTCACAGGCTCTTCCTCGTCGGCGACGATATCGTCGGTCTCTCGGTAGGGCTCGGCGGGCAGGAAGGTGGAGTAGATGTCGCCCTCGTCCGTGGTGGCCTCCACCTTGGTGGTGGGAGCCTCCTCGGTCTCGGCATCGTGATGGTGATGTCTCTTTTTGCGACGGACCACGCGGGAGGTCAGGAGTAGCCAGAGCAGAACTCCCTGCATCAGCACCACAAGGATGGCGAGAATGATCGCGATCCGCGCCGAATTCATCGGTAGGAAGCGAACCGTGAGGGCTACGATCCCTGCCGAGATGCTGTAATGGCGAACGTTTTTCGCCGTTTTGATGCGGCGGACTGCCAAGAAGATCACGGCGGCGATCTGCAACAGAAGCGTGAGCGACAGCGCGATCAGAACTCCGATCATGTTCACCACGTGGTCACCGAGGATCACAAAGCTTCCAACGGTGTCGGCGGTGAAGATCAGATAGTTGCCCTCTCTGCGGGTATCCAGCACCGTCAATTCCTCGGTGTTGCTCTGATAGTAGGCAACCTGCAAGCCCTGCTGACTACGGAGATCCTCGGGAATGAGCAGGCGGATCTCAAACGGTCCTTGGGGCTTGGCAACGGCGTTTGCGTTGCTATGGGTGAGCTGAAGCGTGTAGTAGGCCAGAACATCCAACGTGGGGAGAGCCTCGGCGGCCTCGGCCAGCGTCATCTGCGTGCCTGCCACCACGATCGTTCCTGCGCGGATGGCTCTTTGAATTTGAGACGAAACTGCGGAGAGATCTCCCACACGGGAGGCCGCCAGCTTGTGATCCTTGTCCATTCCCACCACGCTATACAGGCGGAAATCCTCGGCGTAGTAGAGATAGGAGATCTTCACGCCGTTGAAGGCGGTCTTGGTGTCACCTGCAAGACGCTGTACCTCGCTCTCGGTCAGAGCGTTTCCAATGGAGGTCTTTGCCGACTCCAAAAGCCCTTCCAGCGTGGGGATACCGCTATCGGCGCCGTACGCGCCCGAATCCTGCATATTGCGACAGATGGTTTCCAGCTCGGTGATGGCGTGATCCTTAGCACGCGCGAGGAGGATGGAGGTGGTGATGCGATCGTAGATCTCCTGCATCTGCTCTTGGTAATCCACCGAGGGATTCACCGCGCGCATCTCCTCCTCGGCGGCTTTCAGAAGGGCGTCAACATTTTCGCCGTCTCCCGTTTGTTTAAGATCCATCAAGCGGTCGATCTGGGTTTGGAGATACTGCGCGTGAAGCGTGACGACCTCGGCGATATAGACCTCACCGTGGGGGTAGCTATCGGTGGCCGCAACGCGGATATAAACGTAGTAGGGCGTTCCTGCTTTCAGGTTTTCGAACAGCGTCTCGCTACCGTAGGTCAGACCCGTGACGCCGTCGGCGGTGTAGGTGGACGAGCAAGCGAACTCAAACACGTACACGCTTCCATCCTTCATGGTGATGCGGATGGAATAATCCAAGGGAGCGATGAAGTTGATCTCTCCGTTGATGGCGGGAGCAGAGGGTCTGCCTGCCACCGCGAAGATCTGCGGATCGCTGTCGGCATAGACCTCTCCGTCACCGCACAGCACCAAACGAACCTCGCGTCCGATATAGGGCTGAATGCTGAGTGTGGAGGCAGTGCCGCCCTCGGCAAAGGTGATGGCTCCGTCGGCGCTGACCGTGAAGAACACGGCAGTGTCGCCGCACAAGAGCTTGTAGCTTCCCTCGGGGAGCTTCCCTGCTCCCTCAAAGGTAAAGATCTCCTTGTAGTAGTCGATGGCGAGCTCGGGAGTTGCCAGCGTCTCGGCCACGCTTCCGCCAAGGCGGATGTCCTCGATCAATTCGGGAAGGGTCAGCGTGAAGATGGAGGCGTGGGCAATGGCCTCGCCCTGCCACTTGACCAACTTAAAGCCGTTCTTCATGGTGACTGTGACCACAATGACCGACTTATACTCAAACTCGAAGGAGAGAGTTTCTCCCTTGACATAGGGATAGGTGTTGCCGCCAACGGTCAGCGTCACGTCTGCGAACTCCAACAAGCTCTCGTCGATCTCGACCTTGTAGTTGTTTCGCAACCAACGTGCCGTGAGGGTGACGGTCTCGCCCTCGGGAATGGCAATGTCCCAAGCGCGGCTCACCCACGAATCGGTGGCCTCGTCGTAATAGAAATACCGCGTCACGCTTCCGTCATCGGCGGTGTAATCATAGCCGATGAAGGTGTGACCTGCCATGGTGGGCGGTGTGAACTGATCCGGGAAGGGCTGATCGAAGGTGACGCGCAGGGTGGTGTCGCCTCCCTCGCCACCGTTCGGATCCAAGGTAATGTCATAGGAGATCGGCTTCCAGCCCGCATAGACCGTCAGATCCCCGATGGGCTGCTCACCGGGCGTGAGGGTAAGGGTGGCGACGTAGTCCTCCATTCCCTCGATCTTCCAGCCAAGGAAGATATACCCCTTCTTTTCGAGCTTTGCCGACAGGGTGAAGGTCTCGTCGAGGTTGTGGGTCTTGGGCAGAGCATCCAATTGGAGCTTACTCACGCCGTCCACGCCCTCGTAGGCAACGTCGTAGTCGATGGCCTCCCAACGGGCGGTGAGACGGATGGCAAACTTGGTATCGTCTGCCTTGTTCTCATAGTAGTCCCAAGCAGGATTGTCGTAATCGGTCTCGCGGAGGAACAGGGAGTTTCCGTCGTAATCAAACTGACGGGTGACCAGCGTTCCGTCTGCCTCGCACCAGTTCTCCATCGTCCAGCCGAGGAAGGTATATCCCGGCTTTTGGGGGATGAGGATGGTGGAGACCGATCCGTAGGTGTAGAGCTGCGAGGTTCCCTCGGGGATCTCGCAATTCTGATAGAGGATGCGATAGGTCTTGGCCTTGTAGATCCTCTCCACCGCGTTTACCGAGGAGTTTGCGCTCACGCTTCCAACCGAGGTGTAGGTGCAGACCTCGGGCAGGAAGAAGTAGCCGCGATAGGAGATGGCCTGCGCCAGCGTGGCAGGCACGTTCTTTTCATCAAACTTTGCTTGGAAGGTGCTGCTTCCCAGCACGATGTTGGTCTCGGTCTTGTCCACGCAGGTGATATCGAAGGAAATGGGGGAATATTGCGCCGTGAGCACGATGTCGGCCGAATATTCCTGCGCGCCCAGCATCATGCCGGTCTCATCCTTGGCGATGAAGCGCTTCTCGCCTCCGCTCTCGACCCACCATCCGTCAAAGGTGTAGCCTTGGGTATCGTTCGGCTCGGGGAGCTTGGTGGTGGTACCGTAGGTGTGCTTGAAACCGGAGGGGGGCTCGTTTCCTGCGTCGAACTGCATACGCTCGTCCTCGGTGATGGTGATATCATAGGTGAGCGGCACGAAGTAGGCAGTGAAGGAATAGGTGAAGGAGGGGTCGTCGGTTCGGTTCACTAAGAAGGTGTGAGTGGCCGCCGTTCCGACCTGTCCGTCGTCGCGTACCCACTTATCAAAGCGATAGCCGTTCCCCGCCACCGCCCGAAGGGTGACGTTGGTTCCGTAGAGGAACTGTCCGTCGTCGTTCATGACCTCTCCCGAAACCGAGACGGAGGTCTGGTTGAGCGTTCCGATGTTGGAGGACACGGTTATGGTGTAGTAGGTATACTACAAATTCACGTTCTCGGTCTCCATGGGCAACAGCAGGAGAGAGCAGAGCGCGGCAAGGAGCAAGGCGACGCTTGCCAGCAGTC
>JAZSKO010000051.1:0-5235 GCA_045534875.1 Eubacteriales bacterium
GCACCGCAATCGCGGTGCTTCTCTTGTTTTGGTGACCCCTACACAGAATTGGCACAGCGTTTGCGATAAGTCGCAAACGCATGGGTTCGCATTTTGCGAGCAAGGCGACGGGAGCTTGCTCACAAGAGCCGCGAGCAAAAATATTCGCCGCAGGCGAACTTCCTGTATTTGAAAAGAACGGCACCGCAATCGCGGTGCTTCTCTTGTTTTGGTGACCCCTACCCAGAATTGGCACAGCGTTTGCGATAAGTCGCAAACGCATGGGTTCGATATTCGCCGCAGGCGAACCTCACGTATTTGAAAAGAAAAGCACCGCAATCGCCAATGTCGTTAAGTTAACAAAAAAAGAGGCTCGCCCTTCGGGAGAGCTCCCGCCGTAGGCGGGTGAGAGGGCAATATTCCTTGTAAACGCCCTCTCCGTCACGCTTCGCGTGCCACCTCCCCCGCGGGGGAGGCTTAACTTAATGACATTGCCGCGCAATCGCGGTGCTTCTTTTTTTTGCTTTTCTTGACTTTTTCTCGGTTGTGTGGTACAATACTGTTGAGAAAAGGAATTGAAACGAAACAGGAGGTCATCATGCATATCTTTTTGATCCGCCACGGAGAGTCTGTCTCCAACGTTGGCGAAAATTACGTTGCCCGCCTGCCCGATCATCTCGTTCCCCTGACCGAGAAGGGAAAGCGGCAGGCCTACGAAACGGGACGCTGGCTTCGTCAATACTGCGAGGAGCACGGTGTGGACCTTTTCCATGCGCGGATCTGGCGCAGTCCCTTTCTGCGTACCCGACAGACCTCCGAGGAATTCAACCGCTCTCTTGGGATCGCGGACATTCGCGAGGACATCACCCTCACCGAGCAGCAATACGGTCTGTTCGATTCGGTTCCCGATTCGGAATGGGGGCGTCTCTATCCCAATGAGTACGCCGAGTACCTTCGCCAGACGCAGAACTGCGGCAAATTCTACGCGCGCCTGCCGCTTGGCGAGAGTCCCTTCGACGTTGCGATCCGCGTGCATCAATTCATGGGGACGATCCACCGCGATTACGAAAAGCACGGCGTGGACACGCTCTTTATCTTCACCCACGGCACCACGCTCCGCACCTTCCTGCTTCGCTGGTTTCACTATTCTCCCGAATGGTATCAGGATGAACGCAACCCCAAGAACTGTCAGATCCGCGAGATCGACGGCTCCCGTGATTTGGGCTATATCAACCCACCCGCCCTGTAAAACGAAAAAACAGCACCGCGTCGCAAAAGCGATGCGGTGCTGTTTTGCAAAGAATCAAACCACTCTGACGCGATAGATTCCGTTGATCGAAGCGATGTGACGGATGGCGGCCTCCGAGGGAGCGGAGGAGATATCCAGAATGGTGTAGGCGTTGTCGCCCTTGGATTTGCTGGTCATGTTCTCAATGTTCAGCCCTTCCTCGGAAACGGCGGCGGTGATACCCGTGATCACGGCAGGAATGTTTGCATGGAGCGCGCAGATACGAGCCGCGCCCGAACGGGGAAGATCGACGTTGGGGAAGTTCACGCTGTTCTTGATGTTTCCGTTTTTGAGGTAATCGTCAAGCTGACGAGCGGCCATGACGGCACAGTTGTTCTCGGATTCCTCGGTGGAAGCGCCCAAGTGGGGGATGGCTACCACGTGAGGTGCGTCCAGAATATCCTCGGTGGGGAAGTCGGTCACGTAAGCCGAAACGTCGCCGTTGGCAAGAGCCACCTTCAAATCAGCCGCGCAAACGAGGTCGGCGCGCGCCAGATTGATCAGCTTCACGCCCTTCTTCATCTTGGCGATGCTCTCGGCGCAGATCATGTTCTTGGTATCCTTGGTTGCGGGGACGTGCAGGGTGATATAGTCTGCCTTCTCGTAGATCTCGTCGAAGGTAGCCGCGCGGACCACGTGATGATCGAGGTTCCATGCGCCCTCAACCGAGAGGAAGGGGTCGCATCCGATGACGTTCATGCCAAGACGGAGAGCCGCGTTGGCGATCAGACCGCCGATCGCGCCCAGACCGATCACGCCCAGCGTCTTGCCGGTCAGCTCGGTTCCTGCGAACTTGGACTTGCCCTTTTCCACCTGCTTTGCCACATCGGGCGTGCCTGCGATGGACTTCACCCATTCCACGCCGCCAACCACGTCACGCGCCGCCAGAAGGAGCGCGCAGACGGCCAGCTCCTTCACGCCGTTTGCGTTTGCGGCGGGGGTGTTGAACACCACGATGCCGGCCTCGGTGCAACGGTCGATCGGAATGTTGTTCACACCTGCACCTGCGCGGGCAACCGCCTTCAATTCGGGAGCGAACTCCATGTCGTGCATCACGGCCGAGCGGACCATGATGCCATCGGGATTCTGAACGTCCTCACCAATGGTGTAGGTAGCGTCGAGCTGGTCGAGACCAACCGAAGCGATCTTATTTAACAGTTGAATATTCATGACAGTTGATTCCTTTCACGCTTTGGGATTGTTTGCGGCAAAGCTCTTCATGAACTCCACCAGAGCGGCCACGCCCTCGTAGGGCATTGCGTTGTAGATCGAGGCGCGCATACCGCCAACCGAGCGGTGACCCTTCAAATTTTTGAGTCCTGCCTTAGCGGCCTCGGATGCGAACTTCTTATCGAGATCGGCGTCGCCTGTGACGAAGGTAACGTTCATCATCGAGCGGCTGTCCTTCTTCACGGGAGCAATGTAGTAATCCTGACTGTCGAGGTAATCGTAGACCAGAGCGTCCTTTCTCCCGTTCATTTCCTTCATCACGTCGAGACCGCCGAGACCCAGGATCCACTCATAAACCAGCTTTGCCATGTAGATGGTGTAGCAGGGAGGGGTGTTATACATCGAGCCGTTCTCGGCCATCGTCTTCCATTCGAGCATGGTGGGCATCTTCTCCTCGGCATAGTCGAGCAGATCCTCGCGCACGATCACCAGCGTCAGTCCTGCGGGAGCCATGTTCTTCTGCGCGCCGGCGTAGATCACACCGAACTTGCTCACGTCGACCGGCTCGGAGATGATGCAGGAGGAGAGGTCGGCAACCAGAGGGATGTCGCCCGTGTCGGGAATATAGGAATACTTGGTTCCGTAGATGGTATTGTTGAAGCAGATGTGCAGGTAAGCGGCATCGGGACGGATCATATCACGCGTGATGACGGGAATGTGATCGAAATTGTCCTCCTTGGTGGTTGCGATGCACTTGACATCATATCCCAGCTTCTGCGCCTCCTTGAAGGCCTTGCCGGAGAACTGACCGGACACCACGTAGTCAGCCTTTCCCGTGCGCTTGATGAGGTTGAGCGGAACGGCGGCGAACTGGGTGGAGGCGCCACCTTGCAGGAAAAGCACTTTGTAGTTATCGGGAATGTTCATCAGGCGGCGAAGCATAGCCTCTGCGTCGGCGATGATGGCTTCGTAGTCCGGAGAGCGGTGAGACATCTCCATGACCGACATACCGGATTCGCCGTAGCATACCAGCTCAGACGCAGCCTTTTCCAATACGGGAAGGGGAAGCATGGAAGGTCCAGCCGAAAAGTTGTAAACTCTGTTCATAACAAAAAAATCCTCCGGAAAGTAATGAAAAAATCACGCTTGCGCGTTATAGTCACTATTATATTCTTTTTGCATCCTCTTGTCAATGGATTTTGCGAAATTTCTTGGAATTTTTTTTGTTTTTGCAAAAAACAGGGGTAAAAAATGCAAGAAAAATTTTTTCGGCTTGCATTTTTGGGACAACAAAAAGCAGAGCGTCTGCATAAGACAGTCGCTCTGCTTGCTGTATGCAAGATCACACGCGGAACATCATGTCTCCGTAGGTGGGGACAGGCCACAGGCGCGAGGCCGTGAGGGTCTCCATCTCGTCGATGGCGGCGCGAAGCTGCTGCATAACGGGGATCACACGGAAGCAATAGCATTCGGCGCGCGCACGCACGTCCGCGATCGAGGCGGCCTCGGTCTCCACCTTCTTCAAGCTCTGCACAAAGCCGTAGGCATCGGCATTGAGAGAGGAAAGACGGCGAATGATGTCCTTCTCCACCGCGCAGGAGACGTCCTCGCAAACGGCGCGCTTCTTGGCGGCGGCATCCGCGATCTCGCCAATGTAGGTCTCCACGGCAGGGATATAGTCACGCGAGGCCATCACGATCATGGTCAAAGCCTCGATGTTGATGATCTTGGCGTAATTTTCAAAGAAGATCTCCTCACGGGAGCGCATCTCGGTCTCGCTCATCACGCCGAAGGAGGAGAACAGCTCCACGTTCTTCGGCTCCATGAAGGCGTTGTAGGCATCCACCGAGGTTTTCAGATTTCGCAGTCCCCGACGGGCGGCCTCGGCTTCCCACTCGGCGGAATAGCCGTTTCCGTCAAACAGGATGCGACGGTGAGACGAGAAGGTCTCGCGGATCACCTTGGCAATGGCGGCGTCCTTGTCGGGCGCTTGCTCGATCTCGTCGGCAAATGCGCGGAAGGAGGCGGCAACGGCGGTGTTGAGCACCACGTTGGGGAAGGCGATGTTCTGCGACGAGCCGGGCATACGGAATTCGAACTTGTTTCCCGTAAAGGCCAAGGGAGAGGTACGGTTGCGGTCGGTGGTGTCCTTACGGAAGACGGGAATGGTGGGAATGCCCAGATCCATCATCGCCTTCTTCGCGCCCTTGTAGGCCGTTCCGTCTACGATCGAATCGATCAGAGCGTTCAGCTCCTCGCCAACGAAGATCGAAACGATGGCGGGAGGTGCCTCGTTCGCGCCCAAGCGATGGTCATTTCCCGCGTGCGCGACCGATACGCGGAGAAGCTCCTGATAGTCGTCCACCGCCTTGATCACGGCGGCAAGGATGAGCAGGAACTGCATATTCTCCTCGGGAGTTTTGCCGGGATCGAGAAGATTCTTTCCGTTGGCGGTGAGAGACCAGTTGTTGTGCTTGCCCGAGCCGTTCACGCCCGCGTAGGGCTTTTCGTGGAGCAGGCAGACGAGTCCGTGCTTTTCCGCGGTCTTCTTCATGTATTCCATCATCAGAAGGTTCTGGTCAACGGCGATGTTGGCAGTGGCGTAGATCGGGGCAAGCTCATGCTGAGCGGGAGCGGCCTCGTTGTGCTTGGTCTTGGAGTTCACGCCCATGCGCCAGAGAGCCTCATCAAGATCCGACATAAAGGCGGCGATGCGCGTCTTCAACGGACCGAAATAGTGATCCTCCAGCTCTTGTCCCTTGGGAGCAGGCGCGCCAAAGAGGGTGCGACCGGCGTAA
>JAZSKO010000021.1:0-3691 GCA_045534875.1 Eubacteriales bacterium
CTTCCCAAATAGGAAGCAATACGCAGAGCAAAGCACTTCTTACCCAGAAGCACGTTTCCGCCGTAGCCGGAGTTGACCGACCAGATGGTGTTGTCCTCGGGGAAGTGGCAAATGTAACGCTTTTCCTCATCGCAATCGGCAACGGCGTGCAGGCCCTTGACGAAGTCGCCGGAATCACCCAGCGCGTCGATCACATTCTTGCCAACGCGGGTCATGATGAGCATATTCAGAACCACGTAGATCGAATCGGTCAGCTCAATGCCGATCTTCGCAAAGTCGGAGCCAACCACACCCATGGAGTAGGGGATGACGTACATGGTCTTACCCTTATAGGAATTCTTATAGAGCTTGGAAAGGGTTGCGTAGCACTCCTGGGGATCCATCCAGTTGTTGATCGTGCCGGCATCCTCCTTTTTCCGTGTGCAAATGAAGGTACGGTTCTCAACGCGAGCCACGTCGTTGATGGCGGTTCTGTGGAGGTAGCAGTTGGGGTACTCAGCCTCGTTCAGCTTTACGAGCTCACCCGTCGAGCAAGCGATACGGCGAAGCTCCTCGGTCTGCTCCTTCGATCCGTCGATCCAAACGATATCCTTGGGCTGAACCATGTCAGCCATCTCGCGGATCCAATCCAGAACATACTTGTTGTTGGTCATGTTTATTCTCCTTTTTGGTTATCAATTACGATTCAATTTCTTTCGTTAAATCTTAAACAATGACGATAAGTAACATCGTCACCCAGTATATATTTTACACCCTTTCGCCTTTTTTTGCAAGGGGATTTTATTAAAGGTTACAAGTTGTTCATAAATTTAAGAAAGGAAGCAATTTTTGTCCGATTCGAACCAACTACGCAAAACAGGCGTCTTTTAAGCAGAAACCTGCTTATTTTTGACTCTTTTTGCTTGTTTTTGACATAAAATGTAGAACAAGAACAAAACTTATTCTAAAAAGCTGAAAAAAGGGGAGAAAAAAGAGCATCCGTACCCGAGTTGGGTACGGATGCTCTCCGTTATCAGAGACAGAAATATGTGGCTTGTGTTGGATTACTTAATCTCAACGGTTGCGCCGGCCTCGGTGAGAGCAGCCTTAACCTTCTCAGCCTCGTCCTTGGAAACGCCTTCCTTAACGGCCTTGGGAGCACCCTCAACCATGTCCTTAGCGTCCTTCAGGCCCAGACCGGTGATCTCGCGAACAACCTTGATAACGTTGAGCTTGTTAGCGCCGAAGCTAGCAAGGATAACGTCGAACTCGGTCTTCTCCTCAGCGGCGGGAGCAGCAGCGCCGGCTGCAGCAACAACGCCAACGGGAGCAGCAGCGGAAACGCCGAACTTCTCCTCAGCTGCCTTCACCAGGTCATCCAGCTCAAGAATGGTGAGAGACTTGATCTCTTCCAGAATGTTGGTAATCTTTTCGGATGCCATGTTCATATACCTCCAAAATAAATAATCAGTTTTTTATTCTTCCGAGTCTGACGCGCTCGGGAAACGGCGGAAAGCTCCGCGAGCATAGAATGTGGATCAGGCTTCAGCCTCGGCCTCTGCGGCGGGAGCTGCTGCCTCGCCGTCCTTATCCACAACGGCCTGCAAAGCATAAGCGAACTTGTAAAGAGGAGACTTGATCGAGCCAAGCAGCTTGGCAATGAGAACCTCCTTGGAGGGGATCTCGGCCAGAGCGTTCACCTTAGCGGCGTCGATCACTTCGCCATCCACGTAACCTGCGAGGATGTTGAAGGACTCTACCTTCTCTGCATATTCCTTCAAGACCTTTGCAGCGGCAACGGGATCGCTCTCGCTGATGGCGATGGCAGTCATACCGGAAAGGTACTGCTTCAAGTCGCCGTAGCCAACCTCGTCGCAAGCTCTGCCGGTGAGCGTGTTCTTCATAACCACGTACTTCACGCCGGCATTGCGAAGTGCCTTACGCATGGCGGTATCTGCATCCACCGTGATACCCTGATAGTTCACGATAACACCTGCGGCGGAGTTGCGGATCTGCTCTGCGAGCTCGGCAACGATTTGCTGTTTTTGAGCCAGAATAGAATTGCTGGGCATTTTGTTTTTCACCTCCCAATGTGAAGTTGAGCGAATAAAAAATCTTTCTTCCGACTAAGCGCACGCCTGCCGCGAAGAAAGACCCATACAAATGTATTCAGATCATTCCTCGGCAGGAAAGCGCGTGCTTTTACCGGAACCTGCTGTCTTCGGATAACGTCATAGATTATACCACTCTTTTTCCTTTTTGTCAATAGGTTTTAGCAAACTTTTTGAAAAAAGATTGAAAAAAAGATTGAAAAAAGATAACAAAAAAGGACCGATCGGTCGGGATCGGTCGCTTTTTCTTTGTCATTCCTCGTCGGAGGCGTGATTGCGGATCACGCGCTGGGCGCATCGGAGCAATCGCTCACGGAGCCATTCAGGCTCTAAGAGACGGAAGTCGGATTCCAGCGACAGAAGAACGCCTATGAATTTTTCAATGCTGTGAAATTCGCAGATGTAACGGTCGTGCGGCTGGCGCGCGATGATGTAGGAGGAAAGCTCCACGGCGGAGAGCTTGTTGGTCAGCTCCACGGTGGCCGAATAGGGGATCTGCATCTGGATGATCGATTCCTCTGCGGCCAGCTCGCGGTTGTCGCGAACCGAAAAGATCTCGGGGATGTAAAGCTCGTCGTTGTCGGAGGTCACCAAAACCGGTAGGGAATAGTCCTCGGTGTAGTAAAATCCCTTCCTTTTATTATCATATGCCAGCGGCGCGCCCAGCTTGCGACGCAAAAGATCCAGATCGCGCTGTGCCTGACGGTGCGAAATGCGGAATCGCTCGGCCAGACGTTGTGCGTTGGGATAGCTTTTGTTGAGGATCTTTTTGTGAAGCCATTGGATTCGCGTGTTTGCGTTCATGCCTCTGCCTCGCCTTCTGCCGTTTCGTCGATCGACACCTTTGCCTGCTTGCTAAGACCAAACAACCGCAGAGCTGCGGTCAGGCAAGCGCCAAGGATCAAGAGCGAACCGGCTAAATAGGGGGTATGATACTGAATGGATGCGAGATACGGGAGCATCGTGGCGGTGGAGCTTCGCTCAAAGACGCCAAGGAGGAAGGCGACGGGGACAGCAAGCGCGGTCAATCCACCAACTCCCAAAAGAGCGGCCTCCAAAAACAGGAACAGGCGAGGGAGGGGACGATCCAACAGCACGCGGATCTCCTGAATACGGGAGAGCATCACGGCGAGAATGCCCATCATGACCGAGAGCTTCAAGGGCGCGTTCATTTCCAAGGCCTTGTCGAAATAGAACCATCCGGCAAGCAGGATGCAGGCGATCACAGGGAGAAAGCCAATGAGAGCGGCAAGCTCGGCGCGCTTGCTTGCGAGAACGGCACAGGCAATCTCGGCGACCGCCGCCAACAGCATCGCAAAGGCGACCACGAATCCGAAGGTCTTGTCAACCGACGCAAAGAAAACGATCCCGCACGCCGCATATCCAACGGCAGACGCAAAGCCTGCATAGGGAATGGGAAGGGACGAAAGGGGGCTCTTGAAGAAAAAACGAGCATACAACAGGGATGCCGCGATCGTGAGCAAGCTCAAAATCAAGGCGACCACGGGCAGAGGCGCTCCCTTGGAAAAGTAATTGGCGATCGGCTCCTCATAGGAGAGCCCATAGGCCAAGGCTTGCAGGATCGAGGTCAAGAGAAAGAG
>JAZSKO010000201.1:0-5028 GCA_045534875.1 Eubacteriales bacterium
TTGAACCAACAAGCCTCTCGCCGGGCTATTTTCGCGTCTTTCGGCGAGACTCGCCTTGAAAAGTCCGCACTTGTCTGCGGCTCGTCTCACCAAAATCCATCAAAAATAGCTTTGGCGAGAGGTGCGCGCAGTTTTTGGCAAGCAAATCGTTCGGATAGACAAGGCAAAAAAACGAAGCAATATGCAGATATTGCGAGATTTTTTGCCGATGGATAGACAACGAGTTGCTGTCAAAAACCTTATTGGTTCAATCCCATTTAGGCTACCCCTCCCCGCAAGCAACCATCCCGAGGAAAGGAGGACGTTGGATGTCACAAGCCATTAAATATCAAAGCAATTCGGTTGAGCTCGTCGGCTGGAATGAGAGCGAGAACGGAAGCCACGTGTTGGATTTTCCAACGCCGCACCTGCATCGGGAGCTGGAGCTGATCCTTTGCTTCGGAGGAAAGACCGAGGCGTACGTCGATTCGGTGCGCTATGAGTTGGGAGCGGGGGATCTGTTTCTCACCTTCCCCAATCAGCTTCACCGCTTCGTGACCTTGGAGTCGGAATCCTTCCAGCTCTTTCAGGTCAAGCCCGAGCTGATCCCCGAGCTGTCGGAGCAGTTTCGCACCTCCCTGCCCGTCTCGGCGGTGGTTCGGGGCGGCGCGAACGAGCCTGCCATCACGTTTTTGGCAGAGAGAGTCCGTCAGTTGAGCCGATCGAATGAGGAGACGCGCCTGAGCCGATCGCTCCTACATGGCTATCTTCTCTCGCTGTTCTCCGAGATCCTCTCGCGTATGCAGCTCACGGGCGTGCGGCTCAACGATTCGGACGCCTTGCGCTCGGTGGTGGATTTCTGCTCGCAGAACTACACCAAGGAGCTCTCCCTCTCCCTCTTGGAGGAGGCGCTTCACCTCAACCGCTACTACATCTCCCACCTGTTCGGAGAACGGCTGGGAATGGGCTTTAACGATTACATCAATTCCCTGCGGATCTCGGAGGCCTGCCGACGGCTCTTGCACTCAAAGGACTCGGTCACCGCCATCTCGGGACAGGTCGGCTTCAATACCCCCCGAACCTTCAATCGCGCCTTCTTCAAATGTCTCGGCGTCACCCCGTCGGACTATCGCAGAGCCGCGTGGAATACCGTCTGAAATCGCAATATTTGTCTGATATCGTCTGTTTTAGCGTCGTTTACAACATAGAAAGGAAGTTTCCCCATGAATCGAATCAAGGACATCCAACTCGCGCCCTCGGGCGCGGACAAGATCGAATGGGTACGCTCGTATATGCCCATCCTCAATGCCATCCGTCGCGACTTTTCCGTCAGCCGTCCCTTCGCGGGTATGCGGATCTCCATGTCCATCCATTTGGAGGCCAAGACCGCGTATCTGGCGAAGGTACTGCGAGAGGGCGGCGCGGAGGTCTTCGTCACGGGCTGTAACCCCCTCTCCACGCAGGACGACGTTGCCGCCGCGCTTGCCGCCGAGGGCTTTTGCGTCAACGCCTGTCACGGCGCGTCCGCCGAGGAATACAAGCGTGACCTCATTGCCACGCTCTCCTGCCATCCCGATCTGATCATCGACGACGGCGGCGACTTCATTTCCTTGCTCCACGGCGAATGTCGCGAGCTGGGCGACCGTCTGATCGGCGGCTGTGAGGAGACCACCACGGGCATCCACCGTCTGCTCGCAAGACAGAAGGCGGGGCTGTTGGACTACCCCATGATGGACGTCAACGACGCCGATTGCAAGCACCTCTTTGATAATCGCTACGGTACGGGACAATCCACGCTCGACGGCATCATGAACGCCACCAATCTGATCGTGGCGGGCAAGACCGTGGTGATCGCGGGCTACGGCTGGTGCGGAAAGGGCTTCGCGATGCGCGCCAAGGGCATGGGGGCGGTGGTGATCGTCACCGAGATCGACCCCATCAAGGCGATGGAGGCAGTGATGGACGGCTTTACGGTCCTGCCGATGGATGAGGCCGCTCCCTTGGGAGACTTGTTTGTTACCATCACGGGCTGTGCCGACGTGATCCGCGATCGTCACTTTGCGGTCATGAAGGACGGCGCGTTGCTCGCAAACAGCGGACATTTTGACGTTGAGATCAACAAACGCGAGCTGGAAGCGCTCGCCGTGAGGGTTTGGGAGCGCAAGCCCAACATCCGAGGCTATCAGATGGCCGACGGTCGGATCTTAAATCTCTTGGCCGACGGACGCCTCGTCAATCTCGCGGCAGGAAACGGACACCCTGCCGAGATTATGGATATGTCCTTCGGCATTCAGGCCAAGAGTCTGGAATATCTGGCAACGCACAGAGGGTCGCTGGAAAAGCGCGTCTACGCCGTCCCCGCCGAGATCGACCAAGCGGTAGCTGGCATCAAGCTCTCTGCCATGGGCGTCTCGATCGACCACCTCACCCCCGAGCAGAAGGACTACCTCGAACGGGTGGAATAAGACAAAAATCGACACGCGACAAGCAAATAACACGCATACGGTATGCAAATGATCCACATACGGTATGCAAATAACGCATTTACGGTAAGAAAATAACCGACATACGGGCGCGCGTGACTCGTATGTCGGGCTTCCCGTTTTTTCTCGTCTGTTGGTGATCGGCTCGACCGATTGCCTTCGCGAACAAGAACATACCAACCATAGCAAGATTTGTCTGATATCAGGAACGAAAAAAGGAGCTTTTTTCATGTCAATGGATTCCAACTGCAAGGCCTCCGTGATCGTGATCGGAGCGGGACACGCGGGCATCGAGGCGGCGCTTGCCTCGGCTCGTCTTGGGCAGGACACCGTCCTGTTCACCCTCTCTCTGGACGCGGTAGCCAACCTTCCCTGCAACCCCTCCATCGGCGGAACTGCCAAGGGGCATCTCGTTTACGAGATCGACGCGCTGGGAGGCGAGATGGGCTACGCCGCCGATCAGGTCACCCTGCAATCCCGTACGCTCAACCTCGGAAAGGGCGCGGCGGTGCAAAGCAAGCGCGTTCAAGCCGACCGTCGGCGCTACCAAGCCATCATGAAGCACACCTTGGAAAAGCAGGAGCGACTTCGCCTGATCCAAGCCGAGGTGACCGAGGTACTGGTCGAGGATGCTCCGAATGGCGAGCGTCGCGTTTGCGGCGTCGTCACGCGTCTGGGAGAGCGATGGGCGTGCGAGTGCGTGGTGGTCGCCACGGGAACCTATCTGGAAAGCGCGGTCTTTGTGGGCGACGTGAGCTATGAGGCGGGCCCCGACGGTCTGCTTCCCTCGCGCGGTCTTTCGGCCTCGCTTGCCTCCATCGGTGTCAAGCTCGTTCGGTTCAAAACAGGAACGCCCGCGCGCGTCAAACGCGACACGGTGGATCTGTCCCGGTTGGAGCTGCAACCGGGGGAATCCCCGATCGTGCCGTACAGCATTCGCACAGACTGGAAAAAACTGGAAAATATAGAGCAGATTCCCTGCCATATCGTCTATACAAACGCAGAAACACATCGGATCATTCGCGAAAACATCACAAGAAGCGCGCTCTATTCGGGCAAGATCCACGGAACAGGGCCGCGCTACTGCCCCTCTATCGAGGATAAGCTGGTTCGTTTCGCCGACAAGGAGAGGCATCAGCTATTCGTCGAGCCGATGGGGGAGGACAACGAGGAGTTGTATATCCAAGGCTTCTCCACTTCCCTTCCCACCGACGTTCAGCACCAAATGCTGGCTTCCCTCGACGGCTTTGCAAACGCCGAGATCATGCGCTACGCCTACGCCATCGAGTACGATTGCGCCGATCCCACCCAGCTTGATGCCTCCTTGGAGTTCAAGCGCGTGAAGGGCTTGTTCGGTGCGGGACAGTTCAACGGAACGTCAGGCTATGAGGAGGCCGCAGCACAGGGGCTTCTGGCGGGGATCAACGCGGCAAGACGCGTCATGGGTAGATCCCCCATTACCCTTCCCCGCTCGTCGGGCTATCTCGGCACACTCATCGACGATCTTGTCACGAAGGGGACGAACGAGCCCTACCGCATGATGACCTCGCGCTCGGAGTACCGTCTTCTGCTTCGGCAGGACAACGCCGATCTGCGCCTGACGCCGATCGGATACGAGGTAGGCTTGATCGACGAGACACGATACGCCGCATTCTTAGCGAAAAAAGAGCGTCAGGAGCAGGAAAAACAGCGTTTGGAGCGTGTGATCGTCTCTCCCGACCGAGCAAACCCCTATCTTCGGGAATGGGGCGAGACCGAATTGCGCTCAGGAGCAAGCCTTGCCGATCTCCTTCGCCGTCCGGGAATTCGCTATGAGCAGCTCGCGCCGCTCGATCCCGAACGCCCCTCGCTCTTACCGTCCGAGCAAATGACGATCGAATATGACATAAAATACGCCGGATACGCCGCCAAGCAGATGGCGGAGGTCGAACGGCGGCGGAAATTGGAAGAAAAGGCACTTCCTGCGGATCTTGATTACAAAAGCATCCGAGGACTTCGCCTGGAGGCGGCGCAAAAGCTGGATCAGATGCGTCCGCGTACGCTTGGACAGGCTTCGCGCATCAGCGGCGTCAATCCGGCAGATATTTCGGTGCTTTTGATCTATTTGGGCATCCGTTGACCGTTTTTTCCGACCCCGCCCTTTTTCATAGAAAGGAACAAAAAACTGATGGCAGACACCTCCTTTGACCGCCTGTTTGAGCAGGTTTTTGCGCAAAATGGCTTGGATCGCTTCTCTACAGACGCGATTCGGGCACAATTTGCAACCTTCACTGAATTATTGCAAGCCGAGAACGCCCACACCAATCTGACCGCCATTCGGGAGGTTGGAGACATCCTGTCCAAGCATTACGCCGATTCCCTGCTCGCGGAGCCTTTCTTTCCGCAAGGGGCAACGGTTTTGGACGTCGGCTGTGGCGGCGGCTTCCCGTGCATCCCCTTCACGATCGTAAGTCCGGACCTTCGCATTACGGCGGTCGACAGCACTGCAAAAAAGATCCGATTTGTTGTAAAAGCGGCGAATACGCTCGGGTTGACCAATCTGACGCCGATCTGCGCGCGGATCGAG
>JAZSKO010000199.1:0-5324 GCA_045534875.1 Eubacteriales bacterium
GAAAGCAAACATAGGGGGGCGGCTCCTCCAAGGTCAAAAGAAAGGCGTTCTGCGCCTGAGGGGTCAAAAGATGCGCGTCCTCTATGACGTAGATCTTCGCCTCGGACTCATGAGGCGCGACATAAACGTCGCTGTGCATCGCCCGAACCGCCTCCACGCCGAGCGTTGCCTTGTCTCCACGGTTGACGTAGATCACGTCAGGCGAATTGCCCGAGAGGATCTTGCGGCAAGCGGGACAACCGCCGCAGGGCAGGGGATGGGATGGGCTTTTTCGGTTCTCACAGGAGAGCGCGGCGGCAATACGAAGGGCGAGCGTGTGCTTGCCGCTTCCCAAAGGGCCTTCCAGAATGTAGGCGTGGGAGAAGCGGTCGTTGGTGATATCCCGAAGCAAGCGTTCCCGAAGGGACACATTCCCCACGATATCCGCAAAGGCTTCCTTCACGCGCCTCACCTCCCGTTTCCAAATCCAAATTCGATTCCATTCTATTATACCAGTTTTCCAAAGCCTTGTCAAGTCACCCCTGCCTCTTTTCTCGGCGGAAAAGCTGAAAAATATTGAAAAAAAACGGCGGGAACGATTGACAGAACAAGCGAATTGGGGTATAATAAAGATAGGATCTCATGCAGTGAGATCAAACCATGCCGCGTGTAGGCAAGAAAGGAGTTTCCCATGACGATCACGAAACAGTCCATTATCGGCGATATTCTGGATTATGATCCCGATACAGCGCAATTTTTCTTTGCCATCGGAATGCATTGTCTCGGATGCCCTGCATCCAGAGGCGAGTCGGTGGAGGACGCTTGCGCCGTCCACGGAACCGATGCCGATGCCCTGATCGAGCGTATCAACGCATATCTGGCAAGCAAAAAGGCATAAGGGCATAAGAAATTACCGCTCAGGAAGGAGGGGCGGCTCATGTTTGCAACGGTTGCATCCAAATGAGCCGTCCCTCTGTTCATGTTATCGACGGTTATAGAGAAAACAGACAAAAAGCCGACAAAAGGAAAGGAGACACCGCTGTGTCCACGGAAAAGACCCTTGGTCCGCGTCTGCTCAGCGCCATCCCCTATATCGAGAGGGGCGCGACGGTGGCGGATATCGGAACCGACCACGCCTATCTACCCATCGAGCTGATCCGCCGAGGATTGGCAGAGAAATGCGTGGCGTGCGACATCAACCAAGGCCCGATCGAGCGCGCGAGAGAGCATATCCGTGCGGCGGGCATGGAGGATCGCATCGCCACGAAAAAGACCGACGGACTGCAAGGCGTGGAGGACTATCACCCCACGCATATTCTGATCTTCGGTATGGGAGGCGAATTGATCGCGCGGATCTTGGAGGCGGCGCCTTGGATCAAGGATCCCGCCATTCACCTGATCCTCCAACCCATGACCAAAGCAGAGGCGCTTCGGGGATGGCTTGCGCGAGAGGGATTTTCCATCACGGGTGAGACCCTGACCTACGAGGAGCAGTACTACCAAACCATCGCGGCACACTATACAGGCGCGAGCGAGGACTATACCGAGGTCGAGCTTTTGGTGGGAAAATGGTCGCTTTGGAGGACGTCTCCCCACGGGATCGGCTTTTTGGATCGAAAAATACAGGTGCTTTTCACGGTGGTGGAGGGCAAGAAAAAGGGCGGCGAGGAGACCGCGACCGAAGAGGCGCGGATCCGTGAGCTGCTGACGATCAGGGAGGAATTGACATGAAGATAAAGGAACTCTACGCGGCGTTGGAGGAACGGGTCCCCCGCGCGCTCTCCTGCGAATGGGATAACGACGGGCTGATGTGCTGTGCCGATCCCGAGAGGGAGGTGTCGCGCATTCTGGTGGCGTTGGACGTCACCGCGCGTGTGGTCGAGCAAGCCATTTCGGGGGGCTACGATCTGATCCTTTCGCATCACCCCCTGGTCTTTCGACCGTTAAAGAGCCTGCAACCCGAGAATCCCGTTGCCAAAAAGTGCATCCGTCTGCTCTTGGCGGGTGTGACGGTCATGAGCTTCCATACGCGCTTGGATGCCGTTTGCGGCGGCGTGAACGATACCCTCGCGGCGAAGCTGGGATTGACCGACACCGTCCCCTTCGGCGAGAACGGAGAGACCATCGGTCGCATCGGATGCCTGCCTGCTCCCATGTCCCTGTCTGCCTTTGCCGAGCTTGTCAAGCGGGCAACGGGCGCGCCTTGCGTCACGGCGGCGGACGGAGGACGGGAGGTGTATCGCGTCGCCCTGTTGGGCGGGAGCGGCTCGGATGACGTTGGCGCGGCAGAGCGAGCGGGAGCCGACACCTACCTGACGGGTGAGCTGGCGCACCACCATCTGGCGGATGCCCCCGAGCACGGCGTCAATCTCTTGTCGGCAGGGCATTATCACACCGAGGCACCCGTCTGCGAGACCCTGTGCGGGATGCTCTTGGAGATCGACCAAAGCCTTACGGTCGACATAACCGACAGCAACGAGATCTTGGTCTTTTGAGAAACGAAACACGTAACGAAAGGATTGGTGAGAAGCATGACCTATGTCGTATCGAATCTGCACGGAGAATATGAGAAATTTTTGGAGCTTTTGCGCGTCATCCGCTTCAAGGACGAGGACGTGATGTATCTTTTGGGCGACATCGTGGATTACGGAGAGGGCTCGATGGAGCTGGTGGCCGATCTGAGCGTGCGCCTGAACGTCTATCCCGTGGCGGGAGAGCACGATTTTTTGGCGGTTCGGATGCTGGAGGGCTTTGAGCGGATGCAAGCGAGCGGAAGCGCGCCCGATCCCGAATTTGTCTCTGAGATGACCGCGTGGGTCAAGGACGGAGGCGAGCCCACCCTGCGCGCCTTCCGTGATCTGGACGACGACGAGCGCGAGGGCGTGTTGGATTATCTGGGCGACATGGCTCTGTTTGAGGAGGCCGAGGTCAACGGCGTTTCCTATGTCATGGTTCACGCAGGCATCGCGGATTACGAGGAGGGCGACGACCCCGCAGATTACCTCCCCGAGGATTTCTTTGCCGAGCCGCTCTCGCGTGACCGCGTGTTGATGCCCGGCAAGACCGTGATCGTGGGACACGTACCCACCCCGTCGGGCAAGATCGAGCGAGGCGAGGGAAGCATCTTCCTCGACTGCGGCGTTTGTAAAGGAGGCTCTCTCGGATGCCTGTGTCTCGAAACGGGAGAGGAGACTTACGTGTGATGCGAAAGAACGATTCGATCCGCATCACCGTCAGCGATATGAACAATCTGGGATGCGGCGTCGGACATCTGGAAAACGCGGGTGAGGAAAGCGGAAAGACCGTCTTTTTGCGAGGCGGCGTCACGGGGGATATCTGGGACGCCGTGGTCATCAAGGCAACGGCGGGGTATCTGGTGGCAAAGCCGCAGACCCTGCTGTCTGCCTCCCCCCTCCGCGTCGATACCGATCCCTGCGAGGCGCACGCCTCCTGCGGCGGATGCGCGTATCGGTGTGTCTCCTATGAGCATGAGCTGGACTTGAAGCGAGGCTATGTGCAAGCCGCCTTCCGAAAGGCGGGGCTTGCCGATGCCGTGATCGAGCCGGTTCGCTCCACCAAGCAGGTGTACGGCTACCGCAACAAGGCGCAATACCCCGTGCAAGCAGGGAAGGACGGACGCATGGAGGCAGGCTTCTATGCCAATTCCTCCCATCGCATCGTGCCGGTCAAGTCCTGCGCCCTGCAACCTGCCATCTTTTCCGAGATCGTTGCCTACGTATTGGATTTTTGCAACCGTCACGCCATTTCCGCCTACAACGAGGAAACGGGACGGGGGCTTTTGCGTCATATCTATCTGCGAGAGGGCGTGCGAACGGGAGAGGTGATGGTCTGCTTGGTGGCAACCGAGAAGCGTCTGCCCAAGGAGGACGCGCTCGCACAGGAATTGACCGAGCGATTCCCTGCGGTCACCTCCGTGATGCTGAACCATAACCCGAAAAACACCAACGTGGTGCTGGGAGAGACCTACCGATGCCTCGCGGGGAAGGATTTTATCGAGGATATTCTCTGCGGCCTGCGCTTTTCCATCACCCCCCAATCCTTCTATCAGGTCAACCACGACGCGTGCGAATTGCTCTACGCCATCGCCAAGGAGCGTGCCGAGCTGACAGGTAAGGAGCTGGTGATCGACCTGTATTGCGGCATCGGGAGCATCGGGCTTTCCATGGCAGACCGAGCAAGCGAGGTCTTGGGCATGGAGATCGTGGAGTCGGCGGTGGCGTGCGCCAAGGAGAACGCCGCGCGAAACGGCATTGCAAACGCCTCCTTTTTCTGCGGAGACGCGGGAGACCCGAAGGGACTTTTGGAGATCGCAGAGCGAGAGAAGGGAGATCTGTCGGCGGCTGTGGTGATCCCCGCCCCGCCGAGAAAGGGGACAACAAAGGAGCTGATCGAGGCGACCGCGGAGAAAAAGCTCCAACGGGTGGTCTATGTTTCCTGCAATCCCGACACCCTCGCCCGCGATTGCGCGGAGTTTGTACGATGCGGTTATCAGATGGGATCGGTCACGCCAGTGGATCTTTTTCCGAGGACAGGCCACGTCGAGAGTGTCGTTTGTCTGACGAGAAAATGAACAAAAATCGGCTTAAATTGGGCAAAACCAAGCCTTTTTGAGCGGTTTTGAGAGAAAAATTCAAAAAATCGGTGTTCAAAATCACAAATCGCCCCAATTTTTCGTTGGGACAAATGAGAATTTCGAGAAAAGTTCGAAAATACAATTTATAACTGTTTGGTATAACATATCGAAGAAGGAGAACACTATGCCTTATTATTTCCCATTTGGACAAGAACTGCACCCCTTGGTGCAAGAAGATAAATCGCCTAAAAAAGTATTCGTGCTTGGTGTATATGCGAGCGCAGTACATGCAAGGTGGAAGATAGGCGGTCAAGTTGTTTGTCAGGCACTTGCGGTGGCAAGCGAACCGAGAATTTTTTGGGACGGCAACGAAGACGAGGCAAGAGCGATTATTGGGCAGATAAACATTCCAAAGGAGCTTGGATATCTTGAACCTGCGGGCAAGCAGCTCAATGGGCCATCCGCAAAAGTATTGGATGAAAACATCCTTGCCCCGCTCGGGTTTATTCGCAACGATGCGTGGCTGTGTGACTGTCTACCCGAAACGCGAATCAATCCGAGTCAAGCCAAAGCAATCAAAGATAAATACAATCCCTTAATTGAACAATACCACTTAAATCCCGTCACGATACCGGCTCGTCCTTCTGCATTTTGCGACAAGGCAAGAAGCATTGAAATCACCGAGGAGCTTATGCAGTCTGAGGCGGAATTGCTCATATTGCTTGGAGATATTCCGATTGCACAATATCTT
>JAZSKO010000092.1:0-6529 GCA_045534875.1 Eubacteriales bacterium
CATGGCTACGATCCGACTTCCCTCACCGTCTTTTCCTGATGATCCATCCCGAAACGGAGACAGTCTATGCCATCTGAAACGATCCAATGGTTTCCGGGTCACATGGCGAAAACCCGCCGCTTGATCTCGGAAAATCTGAAAAATGTGGATGTGATCTTGGAGATCCTGGACGCGCGCATTCCGTACAGCTCGCGCAATCCCGAGATCACACGTCTGACCGCATCGAAGCCGACCCTGTTGCTTTTGAACAAGGCGTCCCTCTCCGACCCCGCGCAAAATCGGGTCTGGCAGGAGGCTCTGTCCAATGAAAGCACCGCTGTGTTGGTGATCGATTGCATCACGGGCGAGGGCATGAACCGCATCGCTCCCGCCATTCGGCAGCTTCTTGCCGAAAAGCTCCAACGATATGAGTCCAAGGGTATGACCAAACGCCTGCGCGCCATGGTCTTGGGCGTGCCGAACGTGGGAAAATCCTCCCTTATCAACCGTCTTTGCGGGAATCGCAAGGCAAAGGTGGAGGATCGCCCCGGTGTCACGCGCGACAAGCAATGGGTGAGCACGAGCATCGGCGTGGATCTGTTGGATATGCCGGGCATCCTTTGGCCGAAATTTGAAGAAAGACGCGTAGGCGAGAATCTCGCGCTCACAGGCGCGATCAAGGACGATATTCTCGACATCGAGGGTCTTGCCGTGATCCTTTGCGGTCGGTTGCGCCGTCTCTACCCCGATCTGCTCGCCGCTCGGTATAAGCTGGGCGAGATCCCTTCGGACATGAGCGACTATGATCTGTTCCTTGCCATTGGGCGTCGACGCGGCTTTTTGGTCAGCGGAGGCGAGGTGAGCGAGGAGCGCACCGCCACCATGCTGCTCGATGAATTTCGAGGAGCGAAGCTCGGCAGGATCACGCTGGATCGCGTGGAGAAGCCCGAAAAGGAGGACGAGCTACATGGAACAGACGCTTGAAGCCGCTCTGCGTGCCAAAGGCTATACCGCCATTTGCGGTGTGGACGAGGCCGGTCGAGGTCCCTTGTGCGGTCCTGTGGTGGCCGCCGCCTGCATCCTGCCCGTGGACTATGTTCCCGAAGGGCTCAACGATTCCAAAAAGCTCACTCCCAAAAAACGGGACAAGCTATTTGACGAGATCCGTCAGCACGCGCTGGCCTATTGCATCGCGGAGGCAAGCGTGGAAGAGATCGACGCCTTGAATATTTTGGAGGCCGATCTTTTGGCCATGCGTCGCGCCATTGAGGGCTTGCAGATCCCTGCCGATTTTGCTCTGATCGACGGAAACATCGCAAGAGATTTTTCCATCCCTGCCGAAGCGGTGATCGGTGGAGACGCACTCTCCCCCAGCATCGCCGCCGCCTCGATCCTGGCAAAGGTCTATCGGGACAGGCAATGCGTCGAGCTTGACCGTCTCTATCCGCAATACGGCATCGCCAAGCACAAGGGCTACGGCACGAAGGCGCACATGGATGCTCTCCGCGCCTATGGTCCGTCTCCCATCCATCGCAAGCAATTCATTCGCTTTCTGGATCGGGAAAAGGAAGCGTCCTCATGAGTCCCCGATCCAAACGGATCGGCGACTGGGGCGAGCAATATGCGGTGAACTATCTGCGATGGCACGGATATACTGTAAAGGAACGGAACTACCGAGCAGGACATCATGAAATTGATATCATTGCCTCCCGCTTTGGTCTTTTAGTCTTTGTTGAGGTCAAGGCAAGGAGCTATCTGCCCTCCGAGGTGGATGCCCTTCCCCCACCCGGTACAGCGGTGAGGCGCGACAAGCAACGCTTCACAAGGCAAGCGGCGCGGGAGTACCTGTTCACGCATCCCACCAAGAAAAAGCCGCGGATGGACGTGATCGAGGTTTGGCTTCAAAAGCAGGAATCTCCCGACAAAAAGCCAAAGCTGCTCCGCATCCACCACATCCCCGGCGCTTATTGACGGAGGAACGATGACGCTTTCCTTTTTCGATCTGCACTGCGACACCGCCTATGAAATGAACCGAACCCGCGCGCGTCTTACGCGCAACGCCTTGGAGGTCTCCTTGGAAAAAGCAAGTGCCTTTTCCCAATACATCCAAGTGATGGCTCTCTGGACGCCTCCTGCTCTTGGAGACGAGGACGGCTGGAACGCCCTGCTTCAAATGCATGAGCATCTCCTATCCGATCCCGCCATCCGTGGTCGACAGGTCGCGCTCTCGTCCGCCTGTCCCGCACGCGGAAAGGGCGTCTCGCTTTTGCTCTCTGTCGAGGACGCGCGGATATTGAACGGAAACCTCGACCGCGTGGACACACTGGCCGCGCTCGGCGTTCGCATCGTCACCCCTCTTTGGAGCGGGGAGAGCGGCATCGGCGGCGCGCATAACACCTCCACGGGGCTGACTTCCTTTGGACGGCAAGCGGTTCGTCGGATGCTTTCCCTTGGTATGACGCTTGATATCTCACACGCATCCGAAACATCTGCCGAGGAGATCATCGACCTCTGTCGGGAGGCAAACACCCCCGTCATTGCCTCGCATTCCAATGCGTATCGTGTCTGTCCCGTTTCACGGAATCTGCGTGATCAACAGATCCGCGCCGTGATCGAAAGCGGAGGGATCATTGGTTTGAATCTGCACAGACATTTTCTATCTGAGCGTCAACCGTCTGGCGTGGAGGATCTTCACCGCCATATCGATCACCTTTTGGAGCTTGGAGCAGACGAGTGTCTCTGCTTCGGCTGTGACATGGACGGCGGTGAGTTGCCCCCCTTCGTCCCTGATCTTTCGGCGATCCCGAACTTGGTCGAGGATCTGCTTCCCTACTATCCCGAATCCCTTTTACAAGCCATCTTTTTTGAAAATGCATTCCATTTCGCAGAGCGACATTGGTCGTCGCCTGCCAAAAAATAGAAGCCAAAAAATAGAAACAGGAGAACCCACATCATGTTTTTCAAAAGCACAAGAAGTACCGAAAAAGCCACCGTTTCGGCGGCACTCGCCATCAAGCAGGGTCTGGCCTCGGACGGAGGACTGTTCGTTCCCGAATCCATCCCTCATCTGACCGATGACGATATCCGCGAGCTGATGGGAATGTCCTATCCCGAGCGTGCCGCCCGTATTCTTTCCATGTTTTTGGGCGACTACACCGAGGAGGAGCTTCTGGCAGATTGCAAGGAGGCGTACCGCGAGGACAGCTTCGTGGGAGGTGCCGCTCCCTTGGTCTCGGTCAAGGACAATCTTGAGATCCTCGAGCTTTGGCACGGCCCCACCGCCGCCTTTAAGGACATGGCCTTGCAGATCATGCCCCGTCTGCTCTCTCGCGCTCTGGTCAAGACCGGAGAGGAGCGCACGGCTCTGATCCTGGTTGCCACCTCGGGAGACACGGGCAAGGCCGCCTTGGAGGGCTACCGCGACGTGGATCGTGTGAAGATCATGGTCTTCTACCCCGTCGACGGCGTCAGCCACGTGCAAAAGCTGCAAATGACGACCCAGCTTGGCGACAACGTGAACGTTTGCGCCATTCGCGGAAACTTTGACGACGCGCAAAACGGCGTGAAGGAGATCTTTGGAGACGCCGAGATGGCCAAGACCTTGGATGAACAGGGCTATTTTCTGTCCAGCGCGAACTCGATCAACTGGGGTCGTCTCGCTCCGCAGATCGTTTATTACGTCTCTGCCTACTGTGATCTGATCAACGCGGGCAAGCGTCGCCTGGGCGAGCCCTTCAACGTCTGTGTGCCGACCGGAAACTTCGGTAATATCTTCGCGGCGTACCTTGCCAAGGAGATGGGTCTTCCCATTCACCGTCTCATCTGCGCCTCGAACTCGAATAACATCCTCACCGATTTCCTGCAAACCGGCACCTATGACCGCAATCGTGACTTCCATCTGACCATGTCGCCCTCGATGGATATTCTGATTTCCAGCAATCTGGAGCGTCTGCTCTACTTCGTTGCCGGCAGTGAGAAGACCGCCGCTTACATGAAAGAATTGAAGGAGACGGGACGGTACAGCGTTGATCCCGCGATCCTGCGTACCATTCAGGAGTCCTTCGTTGGCTACTACGCAAGCGAGGCCGACACCGCTGACACCATTCGTCGCATCTATCGGGAGAACGGCTATTTGGCCGATACCCATACGGCGGTCGCCATCTACGCCGCCGAGCAGTACGGCAAGGATACGGGTGACACGCTTCCCATGGTGGTGGATTCCACCGCAAGCCCCTATAAGTTTGCCAACAACGTCTATCGCTCGGTAACGGGTGAGGAGCCGGAGTCGGATCTGGGCGCGCTCGACGCGCTCTCGGCTCGCACCAACACCTCCATCCCCTACCCCTTGGCAGGTCTGGCGCAGAGAAAGATCAACTTCACCAAGGTCTGCGACCGCACCGAAATGGCTGAGGCGGTTCTGGACTACATCAAGGAATAAGCAAACCAAAACTGCCTCCGTCCACGGACGGAGGCAGGCGGTTGTCGCTTTTCAGCTTTCCTTCGGCTTGAAGGTTACGCAAAGGGTGTCGCCCGAGGTGTCGGCGTTGCGCGGACCAACCGCGATCTGCTCGGCGGTGCAATAGGTCTCGCAGTCGTGATAGTAGCAATTCTTTACGTCACACTTGATGCCCTTGATATGCTTGCATCCGCATTCCGAGGTTCTGCAATCTTCCATGTTCGTTCTTCCTTTCCTGTTCCGTGTTTGCATTCGGTTTGGGAGCGCGTTCGTCTCCCTACCTTAGGTTTCCCCGTATATCCCGACTTATTCACCAAAAAGGAGTCCTTCCTTCATGTCACTGTTCGTTATGGCTGACCTGCATCTTTCCTCCGACTGCTCCAAATCCATGGATGTGTTCGGCGCAAGATGGCAGAATTATATGGAAAAAATCAAACAGAACTGGTCGGCCGTTGTCACCGAGGGGGACACCGTGATCGTGCCGGGAGATATCTCCTGGAGCTTGAAGCTGGAGGACGCGCTCGACGATTTTCGTTTTTTGGAGGCGCTTCCCGGAAAAAAGCTGATCGGCAAGGGCAACCACGATTTTTGGTGGTCGACCCACTCCAAGCTCCGCGCCTTTTGGGAGGCAAACCACATCCAAAGCGTGGATATCCTCTATAACAACGCTTTCGCCTTTTCCGATTGCATCATCAGCGGCACGCGCGGCTGGTTCTTGGAGGAGGGACAACAGAATACGGTGGGAGAGGTGGATCACGCCCGCATCGTCAACCGTGAGATGATCCGCCTGCGGCTCAGCTTGGAGGAGGCGAAGCGATTGCAACAGGCAACCGAACCCAAAAAGCCGATTCTGGTCTTTTTGCACTTCCCTCCCGTTTGGAATACCTTTGTTTGCCGCGAGCTGGTGGATCTGTTGCACGAATATGGGGTGGACACCTGCTACCACGGACATATCCACGGTGCGTATCACGTCCCCGCAACACGCAATTTTGAGGGGATCGACTTTGTTTTGTGCGCCGCCGATTATCTGAATTTTGCACCAATGCCGATTTGTGTGGACAGAATTTGTAAATAAATCCGAATTTTTGGAAAACCTATTGACAAAAGAGCAAAAAAATTATAAAATATAATTTGTATGTAAAAATTTATTTTTTTATCATGTTTGGAGGACTATGAAAATGAACCTGATCAAATCCGAGAAAACAAATCCCGGAGAGGTTACTCTCGAATTTTCGGTGGATAAAGAGGCCTTCCGCAAGGCGATCTCCGATTCCTACCGTAAAAACGTTGGTCGCGTGACCGTTCCCGGCTTCCGTAAGGGAAAGGCCCCCCGCGCTATTATTGAGAAAATGTACGGAAAGGGCTTCTTCTACGAGGATGCCTTCAATGCTCTGCTTCCCGATGCCTTTGAGGCCGCTCTGGCCGAGAGCAAGGTCGGCGAGACGGTTGGTCAGCCTGAGTTTGACGTTCTTTCCGCAGATGAGGAGACCGGCGTTGTCTTCACCGCAAAGGTGTTCCTCAAGCCCGATCCCACCATCCGGAACTATCTGGGCATCGAGGTGGAGAAGAAGGTGGCTGATGTTACCGATGAGGAGATCGAGGCTGAGCTGAAGACCATTCGTGAGCGCAATTCCAGGGAGATCGAGGTAACCGACGCCGAGGCTGTGATGGGCGACGTTTGCACCATCGACTTCGACGGCTCGGTGGACGGTGTTCCCTTCGACGGCGGTAAGGGCGAGGGCTATCCCCTCAAGCTCGGCTCCGGCAACTTCATCCCCGGCTTTGAGGAGCAGGTTGCGGGTCACAAGCTGGAGGAGAGCTTCGACGTGAACGTCACCTTCCCCGAGGACTACCACGCAACCGAGCTGGCAGGCAAGGCAGCCGTCTTTAAGACCGTGATCCACAAGATCATGCACATCGAGCTCCCCGAGCTGGACGATGAGTTTGCCAAGGATGTTTCCGAATTTGACACGATGGATGAATACCGCGCCGATTTGAAGGCAAAAATTGCTAAGAGACACGAGGCCGAGGCCGAGGAAGCCTTTGAGACCGCTCTGATGGACGCTCTCATGGCAAACATGTAGGCCGATATCC
>JAZSKO010000046.1:0-1818 GCA_045534875.1 Eubacteriales bacterium
CATCCGTCGGGGACTTGCCTCGGTTCGCTGGCCCGCTCGCTTTGAAAAGCTCCGCGCCGCCGATCCCCTTGTCCTGTTCGACGGCGGTCACAATCCCAACGGCATCCGCTCGGTCGTGCAGAGCGTGAACGCCTATTTCCCCGAGCAGAGGGTGTATATCCTCTCGGGCGTGATGGCCGACAAGGGCTACGACGAGATGATCGAGCTGCTTCGTCCCATCACCGAAAAGGCCTTCACGGTCACGCCTGAGAATCCTCGCTCGCTGTCTGCCGACGAATACGCCGCGCATTTCCGCTCCCACG
The DNA here is from genome assembly GCA_045534875.1 of Eubacteriales bacterium. Classification (GTDB taxonomy): domain Bacteria; phylum Bacillota; class Clostridia; order Oscillospirales; family CAG-272; genus UMGS1865. The sequence continues at coordinate 303 of JAZSKO010000046.1, forward strand.
GCGTGGAGGCTGTCCCCTTTGCCACGATCGGCGAGGGCGTGCGCGAGGCGGTACGGCAAGCCGCCGAGCATGGCATCCCCCTGCTCTGCGTTGGCTCTCTCTATCTCTACCGCTCGATCCTCGACCAACTACAAGCACTCTCCTGACGTATGGTCAGGGGGCTCCCGAAAGGAGACGCGTATGCATCCGATCCTTCCAACCGCACAAGCGCAAAAGGCCATGCTTCGTTTAGAGGAGCATGGCTTTGAGGTCTTTGCCGTGGGCGGTTGCGTGCGCGATTCGCTCTTGGGACGCGAGCCGAACGACTGGGATCTGACCACGAGCGCCCTCCCTCACGAGACGGCCGCCTGCTTCTCCGATCACCGCGTGATCGAAACGGGAATGCAGCACGGGACGGTGACCGTCCTGATCGACGACACCCCCATCGAGATCACCACCTACCGCCTCGACGGTGCGTATGCCGATAATCGCCATCCCACCCATGTCACCTTTTCCCGTCGGGTAGAGGACGACCTTTCGCGTCGGGATTTCACCGTTAATGCCATGGCCTACCATCCCAAGCGGGGGCTGATCGACCCCTTCGGCGGTCAGGACGATCTTCGCGCGGGTCTGATCCGCTGTGTGGGCGATCCCAAGACGCGCTTTGAGGAGGACGGACTCCGCATCCTGCGCGCCATCCGCTTTGCCTCGGTGCTTGGCTTTTCGGTGGAGGACGCGACCGCCCAAGCGGTGCTCTTTTGCCGTCATCTTCTTGCCAACATCGCCGTCGAGCGCATCCGCGAGGAGCTTTGCAAGCTCGTCATGGGTCGCGACGCCGCCTCGATTTTGCGTACCTTCGCTCCCGTGATCGGGGAATGCCTGCCCGAGCTCGTCCCCTGCTTCGGCTTTGCCCAGAACTCGCGCTATCACTGCTACGACGTTTGGGAGCATACCCTTCACGCGCTTGCAGAGACGTCGTCTCCCTCTCTCACCGCTCGTCTTGCCGTCCTGCTTCACGATATCGGAAAGCCTCATTGCTACACCGAGGACAGCGAGGGCGGACATTTCAAGGGGCACGCCGAGATCGGCGTGGAGCTTGCCGACGCCCTGTTGCGCCGTCTCCGCTTCGACAACGCCACGCGCGAGCGCTTGCTTCTTTTGATCCGTTACCACGACATTCCCCTCTCGGATGAGCCTCGTCGCGTTCGCCGCTTGCTTTTGCGGCTCGGCGAGGACGGCATTCGGGATCTGTTGGAGGTGAAGCGCTGTGACCGTCTTTCGCACGCCCCCGCCTATCGCGCGCTCCCCGACGTTCTTCGCACCATCCCCATCGAGGTCGAGCGCATCCTCCGCGAGAACGATTGCCTCTCGCTTCGCTCCCTCGCCGTGAACGGTCAGGATCTCTTGGCGCTCGGCTTCCCCCCCGACAAACGCCTCGGCTCGACCCTTCAAGCCCTCCTCGACCGCGTCATCGACGGCGACCTCCCCAACGCAAAACCCATCCTCCTTCAAGAAGCATCACGGTTGTTGGGGGAAT
>JAZSKO010000139.1:0-1981 GCA_045534875.1 Eubacteriales bacterium
ATTCTCTCATCTGCACCAAGGCAGGCGGCGAGCTCAACGGTATTTGGTCCAATGAGGAGTCCAAGTATGCCAACGAAAAGGGGCACAACCGCAAGTATGCCGGTATCGGCTCTTGCGAGATCCAGTATCCCGTAGAGGAAATTATTGAGTATTTTGCTTGGCGCAAGACTCAGGACGATGCCGAGGGCTCTTGGCTGGTATTGCACAACGCCACCGAAAAGCAGATCGCGGAGAAGCGTGAGCAGGCCAAGAGAATGCGCAAGGAGTATCACCTGAGCGTCAGAGACTATTCCAAGCTCTTTATCGATGCTCAGGAGGCCGAGGCGCGCACCGAGACCTGCAACGTGACCGAGCTCATCCGTTCCTCTACCACTACCGTGGAGATCAAGGACGATAAGCCCATAAGACACGATATCCTTGACGACTACTGGAAGAAGATCAAGGAGAACCTCGCCTCTCTGATTCCCGACCACGAGGCGACCGCTTCCGACATCAGCTCCATCGACCCTGTAGAGAATGCGGGTCTGTTGGCGAGCAAGTCGGACAAGGAGGGAAGAGCGTACAGCGTTTGCGAGAACGCGCAGCAGATCTATTCCCTGCTGGATGACTACTACCATAACGTGGTAGACACCATCAATAGCCAGCTTTCCGTTACCACCGATACCATCCTTCCTATGGACGTGAAGAACGATCCCAGAGCAAACCTCGACTACTCCTTCGTTGAGCATGTTCTGATGAAGGACGGGTATTACATCCATCCCGTTGCCGCCATGCTGCAGCTCTGCCGCTTCCGTCTGAAGCTGCAAGAGGAGCTCAGCGCCCTGAAGGGCAACGAGTGGAAGGCTGTGGGGGCTTACGAGATCGGTAAGCTTCCTTCTGAGCTTATTACCTGTGCCGAGGATATCGATGCCCTTGAGCTGGGCTCCAAGACGGGCAAGAGCGCCTACCTGAAGGGTGGCGTGGAGCGCCTCTACGCCCTGCTCGATGAGAGAGCGGGCGAAAGCTTCAAGACCCAGAAGACGGATTACTCCGTGGATAGCCAGGCCCTCCTTAAGGATGGCGATATGATCCTTACCAGACTGCACAATGAGGCAGGTGAGATGCTTCTGCGCCGTATCATTGAGAAGCTGACCGCGCGCGTGGAGGCACTGATCGAAAGCTACCGTTCCTTCTTTGCTCGCTTCGCTGAGCAGAAGGACCGCATGAAGTCCGACGTAGAGAAGGCCGAGAAGGAAAAATCCGGCTCTGCCGATACCTCTTGCGTATACGTGGGTGCTTCCGTTCAGGCACGTCGTGCTCATTACGAGCGCCTGAAGGAGGAGAGCATCACCGACGAGCGTGAGGCAGGCGACGTGGCAGGCAAGGGCGTGTTTGACACCGCCTACAAGATGTCTTGCGCCAAGAAGGGTACGGTAAACGACGAGGAGCGCGTGGATGCCAGCGGCGTCTTCAAGGCTATGTATGCCGCCAACCTTTCCCAGCTTGGCAAGACGGACTACTGTCTTGAGATGCGCAGAAAGAACGTTCTCCAAGTTATTGCCGAGGAGAACAAGAACGCAAGCGCCGCGGGTCAGCAGACCTTCTCCACCGCTTACGTTTTGGCGAAGCCCGCTTTGCAGGTCACCACGGGTGAGCACAAGAATCAGGCTGTGGTTCTCGTGCCCAAGAGTGTGGAGGAGTACTTGCAGAAGAACGCGACCCTCTTTGAGATCGAGCCCAGCGCGGACTGCGCCGGCTCCTTGATCCACGGCTGGTGCAAGGAGGCCCTCGTACGTACGGAGGAGGCTGTTCCCAAGAACACCATCTTCATTTGCCGCGCCCTCATGAGCGTGGACCCCGTTGAGATCGTGAAGGTCAATGAGATGAGCGGCGAGGCCGGCTACTACAGCCGTTACCTTGAGGCCATCCGCATAGGCGAGGAGCAGAACAACGACAGCATGCTGCCTCACCTTGGCTTCAACTAAGTCGGATCGTAGCCATG
>JAZSKO010000225.1:0-7125 GCA_045534875.1 Eubacteriales bacterium
AATTGGTAAGACCCTACCTCAATGAACGAGGCATCGTTCGCTTTGCCGAGAGGCTCATGCAGCCCATTCCGAACGGAAAGGGCTTTGAGAGCCGCGCCGCGCTGATCTCCTCGATCGGTATGCGAGGCGCGGTGGGCTTAGATACGCATTTTGCAAACGCCGAGCAGATCATTCTGGTGGAGGATTGCCGAGGGAGTGCCGAGCGGCTCATGGAGGAGCTCTACCGCGTGGCCGCCCGAAAGGGGCTGTGCGTCCGCGTTTCCAAGGATCCGATCCTGTCGGACGCGGTGGACGGTCTGTTCCTCACAGAGAGCCGCACCCTGTTCGCCACCCTGCCGGCCTCCCTCTGCGCCTATCCGCATAGGACCGTTTCCATGCGTCGCTTTGTCAACACCATGGGGCTTCGGGCGGTCAGAGCCTCGGTCAACTTCACCGAAGCCATGGAGCGAGCCATGCTCAACGGAGCCATCGAGGAGATGGAGAGGGTCAAGAAGGCGCACTTCCTGTTGGAGCAGATCTACACCGCCACCATGGATTTTTCCGCGAAGGAAGCCTACACGAAAGCCTTTTGCAAGCAATTATTTTCCTTGCAAAAAGGGGAGAAATGTGATAGAATAGAAGAGAAGGAAGAAGAAAAGGACGGTTGATCCCATGAAAATCATGTTGTTTGCCCTCAACGGCTCGTGGTCGCACAGCAATCTGGCGATCCGTTGCCTCCGCCCTCCCTTGGAACGGGAGGGCTTTGAGGTGACGCTGATCGAGCATACCTTAAAGGATCACAGAGGTCATGTTTTGGAGCATCTTTGGCAGGAGAGAGCCGATGTCTACGGCTTTTCCTGCTACATCTGGAATCTCGGCGAGATGCTTTCACTCGCAAAGGATCTCAAAGCGATCCTTCCCACCTGTCGGGTGGTGCTCGGCGGGCCGGAGGTCTCCTTTGGAGTAGAACGCTTTTTAGAGATGCCCGAGATCGACTGCGTACTCTGCGGCGAGGGCGAGAGCACCTTTCCCAAGCTCTGCCGAGACATCCGAGACGGCAAGCCGATCCCACGCGTGGTGGAGAGAGAGCCGACGCGGAGCATGGGCGACGACGGCATCTTGTATCGAAACGGCGAGGAGACGGGAGGAATTTTGTACTATGAATCCTCGCGCGGCTGTCCCTTTGGCTGTGCCTATTGCCTCTCCTCGGCCACCCACGGCGTCACCATGAAATCGGCGGAGCAGACCTTGGACGAGCTGTTGGCGTTTGAAGCCTTGGATGCCCCCTGCCGCGTCATCAAGCTGGTGGATCGCACCTTCAACGCCAACCCCGAGCGGGCAAACCGCATCTGGGAGGGGCTTTTGTCCGAGGCTTACACCAAATGCTACCATTTTGAGGTCTGTGCCTCCTTGCTTGACGAGGAGAGCTTTGCCATCCTTTCGCGGTTTCCGAAGGGGAAGATCCAGCTCGAATTCGGTCTGCAAAGCACGAACGAAGAGACCTTGCAGGCGGTATCACGGCATATCCGACCGCAAGCCGTCATCGACGCGGTGCGACGCGTCCACGAAATGGGCAATATCCACGTGCATCTCGACCTGATCGCGGGGCTTCCCTATGAGAGCTACGCGCGCTTTGCGAGATCCTTCGACGAGGCCTACGGATGCTGTGATATGCTCCAGCTCGGCTTTCTGAAATTGCTCCACGGAACGGCTCTGCGCGCGCGTATGGAGGAATACGGCTACGCCTGCCTCTCCGAGCCGCCCTACACGGTGCTCAAAAGCAACTGGATCACCTACGGAGAATTGCAACGTCTGCAACGCATCAGCGAGGTGCGCGAGCGGTACGATGAGAGCCACCGCTTTGCCCACGCCCTGTATGTCCTGATGCCCCACGTGCCGTCTCCCTTTGGCTTTTGGGAGGGGCTTTCGCTCTATCTTGAAGAGCGGGACGCGCGTCCCCTGCAACGCATCTCCCAGCCCGATGCATACCGGTATTTCCTCGAATATGCCGAGAAAACCGTGGAGGGGATCGAAAAAGAGCGGCTGAAAGCCGCCCTTGCCTTGGATTTTTCGACCTATGAGCATAAAAATCCCCCCCATTTTCTGGGAGGGAGATAAGATTCAGATAGATGCCACCCACTGCGCGAACAGCACCACCACGGGAAGCGTGGCGGTGGAGAGCAGGGAGGACATTCCCACCGTTTGCGAGGCGAAAGCAGGCTCAATGTCGTGAACGTCTGCCAGCATCGACACGCTCGAAGCACTTGGAAGCCCCGCCATGACCGTACAGAGCAGGATATACGTCTCATTCAGGCCACAGAGCTTGGCCAAAAGGCAGACTGCCACGGGGAGAGCCAAGAGCTTGACGGCGGCTTGCAGATAGATCATGGGATTGCGGAACATCGACCCCAGCGAGACCGAGGCAATGAGCGCGCCTGTGATCAGCACCGAGATCGGCGTGCAAAGCCCTGCGAGGTAGGAAAGGAAGCCGCTCACCGCGTCGGGAAGCAGGAAAACAGGCTTCAAAAAATACACCACAAGACCAATGGCAATGGGAACGGTTCCGTAGTTGAGAAGGATCTTTTTGGGAGTGAGTTTGATATCGTCGCGTCCTCTGCCGAGGATCAAAAGTCCCCACGTCCAAAGGAACAAATGGAAGCTGATGACGTAAAAAGCCCCCATAAAGCTACCCAGACGATTGGGAAACAGGGAATCGAGGATGGGAAATCCAATGAAGCCGCAGTTGGCGAAGACCAAGGAAAACTCAAAGATCTTTCCGCGGTCGGTCCTGCCGATGCGGCGGCAGATGAGAAGCGCGACGAGAGCCATGAGGGTGTGAAGCGCAAATCCGATGACCGTGGCGATCAGCGCGATCAGCAGATTCTCCTTGGAGTAGTCTGCCTCGTTGAGCGCGCTCACGATCAGCATGGGCTGACCGACGGCTAAGATCAGGCGCGAGAGCTTCTTGGAGGCAACCGCGTCGATGATGTCGGTCTTTCGACAGATAAAGCCGCAAACCAAAAGAAGAAACAGCGTGAGAATGACCGAAAGAAGGGAGGATATGTCCATGAGGGTTATGCATCCGTCCTTTCCGTCAGCTTTTCTCGGATTCGCTTCATGTCCTCCAGCATATCCTCCTTTTTGCGAGGATCGCGCAAGAGTGCCGCAGGATGGTAAACGGCGGTCATGAGGAAATTGCCCTTTTCAAACCACTGCCCGTGCTCGGCAGTGATCTTGAAATCCGGCTTGATCAGACGCATCGCGGCGATCCGTCCGAGGCAAACGATGATCTTCGGGCGAATCAGGCGAACCTGCTCGCGCAAATACCCAATGCAAGCATCCTCTTCCTCGGGAAGGGGATCTCTGTTTTTCGGGGGACGGCATTTGAGAATGTTGGCGATGTAAACATCCTCACGGGAAATATCAACGGCGTAGAGAAAGCGGTCGAGAAGCTGACCGGCGCGTCCAACAAAGGGCGTTCCGCTCAGATCCTCCTGCTCTCCCGGGGCTTCCCCAACGAACATCAGATCCGCATGGGGATTTCCCACGCCAAACACGAGGTTGGTTCGCGTGTCGCCGAGCGCGCACCCGTGACAGTTCTCGCAGGTGAGACGAAGGGTCTCCAATTCGGTTGACATGATAGAACTTCCTTTCCGTGAAGAGATCGGGGACGGCGAGCACCGTCCCCGTTTGGTTTTTATAGCTTGTTCAGGTCACGCGCCGCAAAGGGAACGATGCCGTCGCGCTCGGCGGAGGGGCCTGAGCAAAGCAGGGAATAGTCACCCTTGCAAAGCGTTTCGACGAGCTCATCCATCGAGGTGATCGGGGAATCGGTCAGGATTCCGCCCACCGCGATCGAGGCGCCCTCATGGTGAAAATCGCTCCCCGATGTGGGGATCTTTTGGTACTTCTTGCAGTAGAGCAGAGCCAGATCGTTGCGCGAGTGATGCCCGGGCGAGGCGTTGAAGACCTCATAGCCGTCGATCAGCTCGGTCGGCAGGATCTTCATACCGTTGCGGAAGGGATGCGCCTGCACGATGAGAAGACCATGCTCCTTTGCCAGAGCCGAGAAGGAGCGCAGGGTCATCTTGTGCAGATCGGGATGGTCGCGCAAAAAGTCCTCGGTCAAGCCAAAGATGAGATAGTCGTTGCCGCATTCCTCAAACCGCAGCTCCGCGCCGAGAAGAACATGGAGGCGATCCCCTGCATATTCCTTCATCGCGCGGTAGCCCTTCAAAAAGTAGGCAAACCGCTCCTCCCATGTCTCGCCTGCGGAATACATCACGTAATCGCAATAGTGATTGGTCACCACCACCGTGGTGTAGCCCTCGCGCAGGTAGACATCGGCGATCTCGGTCGCGGTCTGATGCGCGCAGGGGCTCACCTCGGAGGTGTGCAGATGAAGCTCGGTCTTGTATTGCCCTCTCATTTTACCGAAAGGATCGAAGCATCCCACATCTCGGGTGCCTCATAACCCAACAGGTTGACCACGGTCGCGGCTACATTGGACAGACCGTATGCGCCGCTCGTGTTGACCGTGTAGTGCGCCTTCGCGTCGGTGTTGTCGTAGATGATGCAGGGAACGGGATTGAGGGTGTGGCTGGTCTTGGACTTCATTCTGCCGTCCTTGCCAACCTTCGGCTGACCCGACTTATCCATCTCAAACATCTCGTCGGCATTTCCGTGGTCAGCGGTGATCACAGCCACGCCGCCCAGCTCGTCGATCACGGGAAGGATGCGTCCAAGCTGGAGATCCAAGGCCTCCATCGAGCAACGGGTGGCGGCGAGAGAGCCGGTGTGACCCACCATGTCGCCGTTGGGGAAGTTGACACGCAGGCACTTGTATTTGCCCGAACGCAGAGCCTCAATGAGATGATCGGTGATCTCGGCGCACTTCATCCAAGGACGTTGCTCAAAGGGAACGACATCCGAGGGGATCTCCACATAGGTTTCCAGAGCTTCGTCGAACTTGCCGGACTTGTTTCCGTTCCAGAAATAGGTGACGTGACCGTACTTCTGCGTCTCAGAGATAGCCAGAACCGAAATACCGGTCGCGGCGAGATACTCACCCATGGTATTGGTGATCTCGGGGGGAGAGACGAGATAGCGCTTCGGAATGTGCAGGTCGCCATCGTATTCGAGCATGCCGGCATAGAGGACCTTCGGCACGCGAACGCGGTCAAACTTGTCGAAGTCTCCCTCGGCGGCGTCGAAGGTCTTGGAGATCTCGATCGAGCGGTCGCCGCGGAAGTTGAAGAAGATCACGCTGTCGCCATCGTTGACCGTACCGACCGGCTCGCCGTCACGGGCGATCACGAAGGCAGGGAGATCTTGGTCGATCACGTGAAGCTCGGCGCGATAGGTCTCCACCGCCTCGGCGGCCGACGCAAACTGACGACCCTGACCCAGCACATGGGTCTTCCATCCGGCCTCCACCATTGCCCAGTTCGCCTCGTAGCGATCCATGGTGATCTGCATACGTCCGCCGCCGGATGCGATGCAAACGTCGAAATCATCCGAACGAAGACCGTTCAAGAACTCCTCAAAGGGAAGGATATAATCCAGAGCCGAGGTCTCGCCAACGTCGCGACCGTCGATCAGAATGTGAACGCGTACGCGAGAGACGCCCTCCTTCTTGGCCTGCACCAGCATCGCCTTGAGATGGTCGATGTGGGAGTGAACGTTTCCGTCCGAGAACAGTCCCAAGAAATGGAGCGTCGAGTCGTTGGCCTTCACGCCGCCAACCAGCTCCTGCCAGGTAGCCGATGCAAACATCTTGCCCGACTCGATCGAATTGGACACCAGCTTTGCGCCCTGTGCGAAGACCTGTCCTGCGCCGAGAGCGTTGTGTCCCACCTCGCTGTTGCCCATGTCATCATCCGAGGGAAGACCAACGGCCGTTCCGTGAGCCTTCAAGGCGACCATGGGGTACTCTGCCATGAGGCGGTCGAGATTGGGGGTGTAGGCGGATGCAACGGCATTGGAGACAGTGTCTCCCGCAAGCCCAACTCCGTCCATCACGATGGTCAACACAGGACCCGTCACACCGGCAAAGCCTGCCAGCTTGTTCAATTTCGCATTCATTTTTTTTGTTCCTCCGTTTCCGAAATAAAACATATTTTCACATCTATTATTATAGTCAAAAAAGGCAAGAAAAGCAAGAGGATTTTTTAAAAAGCCGAGAAAAAAGGGAAAAAACTTTTCTCTTTGGAAACAAGATATGAAAAATACGAAAAAAAAAGAGAAAATCCCTTGCAAAAGGGGGAAAAGAGGTGTATAATAGGGAGGATAACAGACAGAAAGAAGGTATGAAAACAATATGTCAGAATGTACGCATGATTGTTCCACCTGCTCAGCAAACTGCTCGTCCAGAAGTCAGGAGAGCCTGTTGATCCCGGCAAACGCGCTGAGTCAGGTCAAGCATATCGTTGGAGTTGTGAGCGGAAAGGGAGGCGTTGGAAAATCCATCGTCACCTCCATGCTGGCGGTGCTTTTGCAGAGAGAGGGCTTCAAGGTTGGCATTTTGGATGCCGACATTACGGGTCCTTCGATCCCTAAGGCGTTCGGCATGAAGAACGTTGAGGTCTACGGAGACGACAACGGCATGATCCCGCCCAAATCCACCACGGGGATCGAAACGAAAACGTTAAATCTACTCCTGAGCGATGAGACCAAGCCCGTCGTTTGGAGAGGGGCTGTGATCTCGGGAACGGTACAGCAGTTCTGGAAGGACACGATCTGGGATGTGGACGTGTTGCTCGTGGATTGCCCTCCCGGAACGGGAGACGTGCCGCTCACCATCTTCCAGACCATGCCCGTGGACGGAATCGTCATCGTTTCCAGCCCGCAGGAGCTGGTGTCCATGATCGTGAGCAAGGCGGCGAACATGGCGCAAATGATGAACATTCCCGTGCTGGGTCTTGTGGAGAACCTTTCCTACGTCAAATGCCCCGACTGCGGCAAGGAGATCCGTGTCTTTGGAGAGAGCCACATCGAGGAGGTAGCAGAGAAGTTCGGCTACGATCTTCTTGCGCGCATCCCCATGGATCCCAAGCTCTCGGCCTTGGTGGATCGCGGCATGATCGAGCTGATGGAGAACGACTAAGTCGGAGGCCAAGCGGTCTTAGGAAGACAAAAGCTCCTGAC
>JAZSKO010000254.1:0-14039 GCA_045534875.1 Eubacteriales bacterium
CTCGCCTATGCGCTTTTGCTGACGGGGGGAGGGCTGTACCTGTTCCGCGGCGATCTTTTCTATCGCGCCGAGCAGGCCTTGGACAACGAAACGGCAAGCCTGTCCGATTACCGTCTTGCGTCGGTCGAGGGCGAGACGATCCCGCTCGACCAATTCTTGCAGGACGCGCGCGTGACCGAGACGCCGTTTCTGATGCTGGTCAACGAGGCGCATCCGATCCCCGATGGATTCGTCACGACCCTGACCGAGTACAACGGCGCGAGGATGCACCCGTCCATGGTGGAGGCGTATGTCGCCATGCGGAAAACCGTGGTCGCGCGTACCGATACCGGCATCTACGTGTCGAGCGATTACCGAACGGCGGCCGAGCAGGCTGAGATCCTTGCAGAGAGCGAGATCGGCGTGGCGGCGCGTGTGGGGTGCAGTGAGCATGAGATCGGGCTTGCGCTGGATCTATACGCCCCCTATTGCGCGGGCGAGAGCTTTCTTCGCTCGTCGGCAGGGCGCGTGGTGAACCGCATCTGCTGGGATTATGGCTTCGTGATCCGCTATGAAGCAGGGAAGGAGAACGTGACGGGCATTGCGTATGAGCCGTGGCACGTGCGCTACGTGGGGCTTCCGCACGCCAAGCTCATGCAGAGCTGTGCGCTTGCCTTGGAGGAATACGTCGAGAGCCTGACGCCCGGGGCTTGGTACAGCTATGAGCAGTACCGCATCCTGCGTGTCAGCCAAGACGCGCGTGATGTCACGCTTCCCAATGGCTGGACGAGTGCCACCGTCTCCCCCGACAACACGGGACACCTGATCCTCACCCTCCAAATGGGCGCGTGAGGGAGAAAAACAGAAAAATATTTTTTACAATTTTTGAAAAAAGACTTGCAAAAGTCAAAAGAATATGGTATAATACCCCTGTTGCGCAGTTTGCGTAAGATTTTGAGGGCGGTCCGCTGCTTGCTCGCATGAACGCTCGATGTTAAAAGGAGGAAGCCAAAATGGATTTGATTCAGGCTTTTACGAACGAGCAATTGAAGAAGGATGTACCCGTGATCCGCATCGGTGATACCGTCCGTATCCACAACAAGATCAAAGAGGGTGCAAGAGAGAGAATTCAGATGTTTGAGGGAACCGTTATCGCCAGACACGGCGGCGGCATCTCTGAGACCTTCACCGTCAGACGCATTTCGTACGGTGTTGGCGTGGAGAAGACCTTCCCGATCCACTCTCCCAACGTAGTTAAGGTAGACATCATTCGCGTCGGTCGTGTCAGACGTGCGAAGCTCTACTACCTGCGCGGCAGAGTTGGTAAGGCCTCCAAGGTTAAGGAGCAGATCTGAGTCTGCAAAAAGGGAACGTCCTGCAAAGGCAGGGCGTTCCCTTTTTGTCTCCCCATAACGAAAAGCCGAGAGTATACGCTCTCGGCTTTTTTCATTTGCCGAATCCTGTCGAACGGTTTTTTGATGGTCGCGACAGGTCCGCGACAGGCTTTGACAGGTTTCGTCTCGGGGGATGTGGTAAAATGGACAAAACCCAAGGGAAAGGAACGAAAGGGAATGTTAAAAAGCGGAAATCAGGTGATCTACGAGGAAAAGGGCGATCGGTTGACCGTTCGGATCAGCGGAGAGATCGACCACCACGGCGCGGTCTCGGTGCGAACAGGCATCGACGACGTCATCGCCTCCACCAGACCGAAAACGGTTCTGTTGGAGCTGTCGGGGGTGTCCTTCATGGATAGCTCGGGGCTGGGACTTATCATGGGGCGGTATGCGCTCGTCAAGCGATACGGCGGCACGCTGGCGGTCTTAGATCCGAGCCAGCCGGTTCGGAAGATGATCACATTGGCGGGAATGGAGAAAATGATCCCCATTCGGACAAGCAAAAGAAAGGAAGAGAAAGCATGAGAAACACGGTTGATTTTTGCGCGGTGGTGGAGAACGAGCTTTGCATGACGATGCCGTCTCTGTCGGTAAACGAGGGAATGGCGCGGTCGGCGGTTGCCGCCTTTTGTGCTCAGCTCAATCCAACGGCGGTGGAGCTGGCCGACCTCAAATGCGCCGTTTCGGAGGCGGTGACCAACTGCATCGTCCACGCCTATCGGGATACGGTGGGAGAGATCCGCATCAGCGTCAAGCTCTGTGAGGGGAGACTGGTGCAGGTGGAGATCCGCGATCGCGGATGCGGCATCCCCGACGTCAAGCGCGCCCGCGAGCCGCTGTTCACCACCGACGCCGAGAACGAGAGAAGCGGCATGGGCTTTACCGTGATGGAGAGCTTTTGCGATTCGCTTCGCGTGCAGAGCCGCGTGGGACGCGGAACCACGGTCACGCTCACCAAACGCCTACATAAATAAGAAAACGCAACCGAGCCGAAGGGAGGTGGAGGCGAATGGAGGATGGATCGGTGCATGAGCGAAACACGCGCCTGTTGGAGCGGATCCGCGAGGGAGACGCCTCGGCCGAGGGAGAGATGGTGGAGGAAAACATGGGTCTGGTGCGAACGGTTGCCAAGCGATTTCTCGATCGAGGCACCGAGTACGAGGATCTGATCCAGATCGGCACGATCGGCATGATCAAGGCCATCCGCTCCTTCTCGGTGGAGAGGGGGACCGCCTTCTCCACCTATGCCGTCCCCCTGATCGTGGGGGAGATCCGCCGCCATCTGCGGGATGACGGACCGATCAAGGTCAGCCGTATCTACAAGCGACAGGGAATGGCTCTGATGCGTGAGAAGAACCGCATCCAAACGGTCGAGGGACGTGAGCCTTGCCTGTCGGAATTGGCCGAGCGATGCGGCGTGACGCAGGAGGAGGCGGCGATCTCTCTGGACGCGCTTTCTCCCATCGCCTCGCTGTCGGAGTTTCTGTACGGCGAGGAGACCGTCACCTTGGAGGGGATCCTGCCCGACGAGGAGGAGGAGAGAGAGAACGAACGCCTCGCGGATCGCATCGCCCTGACGCAAAGCATCGGCAAAATGCCACCCGTCTGGCGTCAGATCGTGATCCTTCGCTACTACCGAAACATGACCCAGCAACGGGTGGCGGAGCTTTTGGGACTCACGCAGGTCAAGGTCTCGCGTGAGGAAAAGAAGATCCTCGCCTTCCTGCGGAGAGAGCTGGAATAGAAAAGCCGCTTTTTTCGTCGATTTCTTTCTGTTTTCCCTTGACTTTTTTCTGTTGGTTTGGTATACTCTTTCTGTAAAAACAAGAAAGGGGGAGAGCAATGAAACGATTGACTTGCGCTGTGGGGCGCTTTTTCCGAGAAAATGGGTGCAAATTGCGACGCGTGCTGGGGTTTTGTTTGGCCGTTGCCCTCTCCCTTGGTTTGGTCTTTCTCGGCTTTTCGCTTTGCATCAGCGCGGCGGTGAAGGATAGCGTGAAGGCGCGTCTGCAAACCGTGGAGGCGCTTCGCGAAGCAGGGATGACCTACGATTGCGTCTTGGTTCTGGGGTGCGGCGTGTACGCCGACGGAACGCCAAGCCCCATGCTGGAGGATCGCCTTCTCACGGGAGTGGCCGCGATGGAGGCAGGTCTTGCCGACAGGATGGTGGTGAGCGGAGACCATCGAAGCGACGAATACGACGAGGTGAGCGTGATGAAGGACTTTGTGGTCGCGCTCGGGATTCCCTCGGAGCAGGTCTTTCAGGATCACGACGGCTATTCCACCTACGATAGCATCTACCGTCTCAAAACCGTGTTCGGCGGCAAGCGAGTGCTGATCGTTTCGCAGGAGTATCATCTTTCCAGAGCCATGTACCTCGCGGGAAAGCTCGGCATGGAGGCCGACGGCATTGCCGCGGATCGGCGTCCCTACCGAAGCCAATTTTGGATGAACGCGCGCGAGATGCTGGCGCGGTGCAAGGACGTGTACTACGGTCTTAAACAGCCGCCCTCTCAGGTAACGGGCGACACCGTGGATCTGTCGGGAAACGGAAACGATACCCACCAGTCCCGTCCCGTCGTGGCAGGATGACCGAGACGCTCACGTTTGAAAAAGAAAAAACAGAGAAAATCGGGAATGTTCTTGATTTTCTCTGTTTTTTATGGTATAATGCAAGTAACTGTGAATCGTTTGACAAAGGATTCGCATTGGAATCAAAAAAAGAATGAGAAAAAGGAAGGAAAAAACCATGGCAAGAATTGTTTTGAATGAGACCTCCTATCACGGCGCAGGCGCGATCGCGGAGATCGTTGGCGAGGTAAAGGGCAGAGGCCTGACGAAGGCGCTCGTCTGCTCCGACCCCGATCTGGTCAAGTTTGGCGTTACCAAGAAGGTGCTGGACATTCTGGACGGCGCAAACCTCGCGTATGAGCTCTACTCCGACATTAAGCCCAACCCCACCATCGAGAACGTGCAGAGCGGTGTTGCCGCCTACAAGAAGAGCGGAGCCGACTATCTGATCGCCATTGGCGGCGGTTCCTCCATGGACACCTGCAAGGCCATCGGTATCATCATTGCCAACCCCGAGTTTGAGGATGTTCGCAGCTTGGAGGGCGTGGCTCCCACCAAGAATCCCTCTGTTCCGATCATCGCCGTTCCCACCACCGCAGGAACTGCCGCAGAGGTGACCATCAACTACGTCATCACCGACGTTGAGAAGAAGAGAAAGTTCGTTTGCGTTGACGTTCACGACATTCCGGTTGTGGCGATCATTGATCCCGACATGATGAGCACCATGCCCAAGGGCCCCACCGCCGCCACCGGTATGGATGCGCTCACCCACGCCATCGAGGGCTACATCACCAAGGGCGCATGGGAGATGACCGATATGTTCCACCTCAAGGCCATCGAGCTGATCGCAAAGAGCCTGCGCGGAGCAGTTGCCAACACCAAGGAGGGCAGAGAGGGCATGGCTCTCGGCCAGTACATCGCCGGTATGGGCTTCTCCAACGTGGGTCTGGGCATCGTTCACTCCATGGCGCACTCTCTGGGCGCTGTTTATGACACACCTCACGGTGTGGCAAACGCCATCCTGCTTCCCACGGTCATGGAGTACAACGCTCCTGCTACCGGTGAGAAGTACCGCGACATTGCCAAGGCAATGGGCGTTGAGGGAACCGAGAAGATGACGCAGGAGGAGTACCGCGCGGCCGCTGTTGAGGCTGTTCGTCAGCTCTCCAAGGATGTTGGAATTCCGCAGGATCTGAAGGAGATCGTCAAGGACGAGGATGTTTTGTTCCTCTCCGAGTCGGCAATGGCCGACGCTTGCCGTCCCGGCAACCCCAAGGATCCCACCCTCGAGGACATCATCGCGCTCTACCGCTCCTTGATGTAATCGACTTATCCCATAAAAAAGGCACGCGCGACCGAAACGGTCGCGCGTGCCTTTTTCGTTGGTTATTTCAATCGCAGATGCGGATGGAGCTTGAAGAGATAGAAGGAGATGATCTTGGTCAGGGCATAGTCGTACAGAAGGAAGACGAACAGGGAAAAGGCGTAGGCCGCGAGCAACAGCCATCCTTTTTGCAAAAAGGCCCGAAGCTCGGGGAAGAGCCAAAAGGCGAGATAGACCAGCCCCAGCATGACGTGGATCACGACCAGCTTCCAGAGGAAGCAGACCCAACGGGGAAGCGCCTCCATGCGTTCCTTTAAGATGGGGTAGAAGCCCATTAACAGATAGAAAAGTGCGGGTGTTTTGGGATAGGGAAGGAGCAAAAGCGACAAAAGGGAGGTCACCGCCCAGATCATCCAAGGGTAGCCCCGTCCCAGCTCGATCACCGCGTAGATGCAGAGCATGGAGGCGAGCGCGGCGGTGGTCAGATCCAAGGCTTCGATCAGCGAGCCAAGCGCCATGATGACCACGCCCAAGGCCGCCAGCATCGCACTTATGGTGAGGCGCTTTGTGTGCTTTTTCGCAGGATTTGCCATCGGGCGTCCCTCAGCAGCAGCGAATCAGATCGCCGCCCATGCACTCACAGCAGCTATCCAGACAGATCAGGTGGAGACAGCAATCGAAGGAGTCACAGAAGGTCGCACTGCGTTGGGTGGTGCGATAGCCGCCACCATACTGCTGGGCGCGGGACGAAAGCTGTTCCTTGGCCGCGCGGTATTCGGCGTTGTAGGGATCCATTTCGCAGGCGCGATCCAGCATCCTCTGCGCGTCCAGATAGTAGCCCTTTTTCAACAGCACACAGCCCATCAAAAAGAACCATTCGGCGTTTCGGGCGGAATCGGGGATCGAGTAGAGAAGCTGCTCCGCGCGACGGATCTCGTTTTGGTTGATATAGACTCTTGCCTGCGCGTAGGCCGAGGCTGAGCCGGTGGATTGACCGCCGCCCGTCTGACTTGAACCTGTATTCGATTTTCCTCGCATGGAGCGGAGCTTTTGCACCTCCTCATAGGCGGCGTTGATCTCCTTCATCTTTTCCTCGGCGAGGTCGGCGAGGTCGCTGTCGCGGTACTTATCGGGGTGATATTTCCGAGCAAGCTCACGGTAGGCCTGCTTCACCTCCTCGTCGGTGGCGTTGGGCGAAACCCCCAATACCTGATACGGGTCTTTCATATACGGTCTCCTTTTCGGTTGGTTTTCTTTGGTTTTTGGTCGGGAGGCAGGAGTGCCTTCTCCGCGGCGTCGGGCAAGCCGAGATAGAGGATATTGGCAAGGATCTCCTGCAATTCGGGACAGGGCGGGGAATCCATGAGAAGGAAGGCGCGCTCGGTGTCGGAAAGCGTGGCATTCAGGGCAATGCGGATCGCTTCCCGATCGCCCTCGGTCAGGTCGCCCCCAAACTGGGTAAGATAGGGATTGAAGCGACCCTTTTTGCGGTCGTCCTCCAAGTCGTCAATGGCGTCCACCAGATAGAGCCAGCGTCCCACCGTTTGTCCGATCTCGCCTGCCAAGCGGGCATTGGAGTCGTTGAGGCCCTCGGTGAACACCGCGCGCATCACCTCGCCAAAGAGAGCGGCAGGCTCATCCGCGCCGCATACTCCCTCGGTGGTTTCATAGATATGCAGACGGTCGAGCGCATCCTTGATGGTGTGGTCCAAGTCGAGATGCCTCTTTTTCGCGCGACGGTAGGCAGATGCGAGAAAAAGGGAGGCCAGCGCGGCGCGCATACGGCGAAAGCCCTTTTCGTCGAGACGGTCATCGCGACATTTGTGATAGGAAAGGAGCGCGGAGGCATCGGCGCAATACCGCAATTGCTCCGAATCCAGCACCGCCTTTCGCGGACGGAAGGGATGCGCGATGCATCGCTTTGCCTTCACGGTTGGCGTCTCGCCTGTCAAATAACAGCGAACGGCGGCCAAAAAGACGAAATCATAGCTCAATGTCATGCGCGAGCATTGCCCTGTACAGGAGCCCATCGCGCGGCAAAGACCGCAATAGTAGGCGCGGTAGCATTCATATTCCCGAAGCCGCAGCTCCGAGGGACGGGGACGAATATAGCCCAGCAAGGGTATCCCTCCTTTCCGATAAGATCAAGGACGTATGAAAAACAATCGGTCAGTGTCTGTGTACCACCGACAGGATCCCGTTGTCCATTCGCAGAATGCGGTCGGCGCGCTCCGCGATCGAGAGATCGTGCGTTACCACGATCAGGGTCTGGTTGAGTTCAGCGCGGATCGAGAGCAACAGCTCCAGCACGTCCTCGGAGCTTTCCTTGTCAAGACTACCCGTCGGCTCATCGGCAAAGAGGATCTGCGGATAGTGGATCAGAGCGCGCGCGATCGCCACCCGTTGCTGTTGACCACCCGACAATTCACTCGGCAGATGGTGGAGCCGCTCGGTCAGCCCCAAACGCGTCACCAAGAGCTTCAGCCGCTCTTGGTACTTTTCAAACCGACGGTCGGTGGCGGTGAGGGGGAGCAGGATGTTCTCCAAGGCGGTCAGGTAGGGCACAAGCTTGCAGGTCTGAAAGATGAAGCCAATGTTCTTGCCGCGAAAATCGCAAAGAGCGTCGGGCTTCATTTGGGTCAATCGCTCGCCCCGAATGATGATCTCGCCCGAATTCGGCGTATCCAAGCCTGCACAGAGGTTGATGAAGGTGCTTTTTCCTGAGCCGGACGTGCCGATGATGGCAACGAACTCGCCCTCCTCAATGCTGACCGAGACGCGATTGACGGCGGTCACCGTCTTTTCGGATTGCTTATAGAGCTTGATAAGATTTACGGTCTCCAGGATCGGCATGACTCATACCTCCTTTTTGGAAAGATCGCCAAAGAGGTTTTGCATATCCTTTTTGGCTTTTTTCTTGGGGAAGAACAGGAAGAAGTTGAACAGCGTGGTCAGGAAGGCGCAGAGGGCGGAATAGACGATCCCACCGACCAGAGCCCCCGTATCCATCGCGGAATAGGCGAAGGGGAATTGGTTGAACTCCAAGAATTTGAAGACGGCAAGCGTGAAGAGCGGACACAGGATGCAGACCGCCAAGGTCGTCAAGGCCGCCAACAGGATTCCCTCCGAGGCAAAGACCGCAAACAGCCGTCTACGCGGCTGACCCAAGATCAAAATAAGCTCCAAGTCCTCCCGACGCTTGCGATAGTAGTTGTACTGGGCGCAGAGCCAGACCGAGGGAACGGTCAAAAGGAGCAGGACGGCGAGCGTCCGCGAAAGAGGTGTGTAATGGAAGGATTCCACGGTGATGGCATCCCACAGCGTGGGGGATTGGATCAGCTCGGCCTTGTCAGCGTACACCTGCGGCGAGATGCACCAAAGCTCCAAGGCGTTGAGAACGCCTGCGATCTCGGTCATGGTAAGCGTCATGGGAAGCGAGATCTCAACGCGGGAGTAGGCGGCCTCCCGACCGCACAGAAGCGCCAAGTCTTCCTCGGTCACAAGCAACGTGTCGGTCGTAACCTGATCCGACACCACCACATCGCAGACCGACAGGGAACGGTAGGATTGCGGCAGGGTGGCGAGTGCCTGCTCGGTCGCGACCCCCTCGGTCAGGGTGAGAAGATCGAGCTTGGAGGTGTCCACCTTCCCCGTGCTCGACAGGCGCAAAGACGTCAGATCGGCGCGCAGATGGCTGAACGGAGAAAGAACAAGAGTGACCTGCCCGCTCTCGGTCGGGAAGACCGTATCCGAGGGGATTCCGTACTGCTCACGGGCAAAGGAATCGGCAATGTCAAGGGTGTAGGCGGAATCGGCGTAGAGCAGGGGAGGCTCGGCGGTGGGGATCGAGGGATCGACCGATGCGCCGGAGGCGGTCAGAAAGCCGCCGCATTCCGAAAGGGACAGAGCGGGCGATGCCAACCCCTTTTGGATGTTTTGCACCACGTCAATTCCCGTCAGGCTTGCATAGTCCTTCGGGTTCAGGATCAAAATTTCCTTGTCCAAGCGATAATCCACAAAGCCCGAGCTGTTTTGCTGATTGGGAACGATGATGGAGGGCTTTAAGCGGAGGGAGAGACCGTTCCCGTCAAAGGAGGTCAGCTTTTCGGTCAGCGAGGCGGTCGCCATGCCCGTGTTGCAGGCGGCGAGGAAGACCGTGTTGTCTCCAAGATCCACCAGAGCCTTGTATTTTGTGGGATAGCCACCAAACTGGGAGCGCGGATACGCCATCAGAGCCGTTCCCTCGTCGGGGACCTCAATGGTGTAGCTTCCGTTCTGTATGGGAAGACCGCATTCGCTCGGATAGAGATTCTTTTCGGAGAGGGAATAGTAGTCGGCAGAAACGATGCAAACACGGTCGAGCGCGATGCCGCCGTAGGCCTTCACAAGACCAGCGTCGGAGGTCACCTCCTTCGATTGGAGAAGCAGATGCGCGCCAACGCCGCCGAGATAGCTCATCGGGGAGGCCGACTCGGCCACCGCCGATTCCACCCCCTCAATGCCTTGCAGGTAGGGGGCGATGTCGTTTTGAAAGATACCGTAGCTGATGCCGTTTTCGTAATAGATCGTGTAGGCCTGTACCGTATCGGACCTGCGTTGCTCATTCGAGGCGGCAAGGGACATACAGGAGAAAAACAAGCAAATGGGGAGAGCGGCCGAGATCGCCACCGAAAGATGGTGCGCGCGCATCCGAAGGAGCGCGACGGCGGCCAGGCGGAAGGGATGGCGAAGATCCACGCGTCGGAAGGAGCGGGAGGGGGAATGCACGTAGCTGGAAGCATCCGACGAGGAAAGCAGGGTTACGCAGGTCTTGGAGGTGATGCGACGGGCGATCAGCGCGATCACCACGATCAAAAGCAGGGAAAAGCCGCCCACAATGCCAAGCACCTCGCCCCCCGACAGCCGATTCGAGGCGGAAAAGCCGTACACCAAGCGACAAAACAGCCGAGCGAGCAGGATCGAGGGGAGCAATCCCAAAAGAGCCAGAGAGAGCATTTGACAAAAGATAAAGCCGCGGATCTTTTTGGTGTTCGCTCCAAAGGTGATGTAAAGTCCGTAAACAAAGGATTTCAGCTCCACCGATGAGGACAGAGCGCGATAAAAGAGAAATGCGGAGGTCAGGAACCATGCGGTCACCGAAAGGGCGAACACGGCGTGGTTCTTTGTTTCCACCTCGCGAAGATGCTCGTCAAGCGAGTCGATCGTGTTCTTCAAGGCGACCTCGGAAAGGCTGTCATCCTCCACCGTTTCGCTCGTCTCCACGCGCCACGTGTTGAGATCGTCGCGCATCGTCTCAGAGAGGGCAAGGTTGCTCGAATAGGAGAAGAACAGGATGCAAAGGAGCGTTTCCAAAAGGGTCAGAACCAGTAGGGTACGCAGGGTGTTCCGTCGCTCGGAAAGCAGATTCTTCCACGATGGCTTTACCGTAGAACGCCAGATGTCCTGCATTTTTTCAAACAGATCGGAAAAGGAAAACAGCACTCCTTGCACCTCCTCTTTTTTTTATACCCTTATACCATACCACATTTTTCCGAAAAATACAAGAGGATTTTATAAACTATTTTATGAATGGAAGAAAAACTTTTTTACCCACCTGCATTGGATATGCTTTCGACAAAAAAAGAGTGACATACGGTCGAAAAAGACCGATTGCGGAGGGTGGCGGTCGAGTGGATGCCGCAAAACGCCGTTTTTGCGGTATTTTGCGGTATTTTGCGGCAAAAAGATTGAAAAATGCTGTATATTTTTTCAATATTCTCTTGATTATGAAAAAGAAATGTGATAAAATAAAGTAGTATGATTGTTTGCGAGGGGACAAGACCCCCGAGCAAAGGAACGGAGGTAACGGTTTTGCAAGGTCTGTCTCATTTTGTGCTGTCGGCAGGGTTGGCTTCTGTGGGGAACGCATGGGTGCTCATTGGCATCGCCGTCGCGGCGTGCGTGCTGGGTATTCAGGTTGCCTGTATTGGCATTCTGATCCGAAAGATGCTGGCGGCAAGCGGAAAAAACCATTCGATCGAGAGTGAGGAGGAGTCGCACGAGCATCGGGATTACGCGGCTGTTTTGGCGATCGGGGCGGCAACCTCGTTCGTCGCGGAAACGGTGCTGATCTTGTTGTCGGTGCTGGTGGCGATCGCTTCTGTCGTGTTCCTTGTTCTGCTGATCGTCTGTCGTGTGAAGGGCTACGATTTCGCCGCGCTCGACGGCTATCGTGAGGAAGCCGCTCCCACCGAGACCGTGGAGATGCCGGTCGCTCCGATCGCCGAAAGCGAGGAGGAAACGGCTCTGCCCGTGGCGGAGGAAGGCCTGACCGAGGCGGTTGAGGACGAGCCTGTCGAGGTCGCCGATGATGCGACCGAGGAGGAGATCACGATCGAGGAACCCGAGACGATTGAGGTCGCGGAGACCACGGCGGAGGAGCCGGTCGCGGTGACCACCTCTGTGCAACAGACCGCCACCGAAACGGTCACGCCCATCGCGAGCATTGGCGGCGCTACTCCCGTGAAGGTTGTGCAGATCGAGAAGGAATACACCGAGACCATCCGCGAGGTGCAGAATCCTGCGTCGGATGCCTCCGGCGAGATCTTGGAGAAGCTGAACACCATCATCGACAAGATGGAGCAAAAGGGAACTGCCGCCGAGGAAGTCCCCACGGCGGACAAGCCTGCAACACAGGCCGCCCCTGCCTATGCGGCAGAGGATGCCGAGGAAGAGGACGAGGATGAGGACGACGACACCGATGCCGACGACACGACCGCCTCGGAATCCGGGGACGAGGACGACGGCGCGGACGACGAGATGGACGATGCCGAGCATTTCACGGGTAACGAGCGCATCATCGGCTTCGACGAGGCAACGGGATGCTACATCGTGGCGCACTACCGCAAGAGCTTTGAGGCAAAGCTCATCCAAGCGCGCCCGAACATCAAGCAGTATTACAGTGAGCTGAAAAACGCGCTTCTCGCCTACAAGGGAACCAAGTCCCGTGTGAGCTGGAACGCCGATAGCTTCCACAACGGAAGATCCCCCATCGCCAAGATCAACGTCAAAACGCGCATCTTGGAGATCTACCTTGCCATTGATCCCGCAAGCTTGGAGGGAACGGTGTACCGTGGACGCGATGTCGGTCACTTGAAGAAGTATGCCGACACCCCCTTCCAGTATAAGGTCCGCACCCCCCGCAAGTTCAAGTGGGCGATGGAGCTGGTACAGCGCGTTTGCGAGGAGCATGGACTCTCGCCCATCGACATTGAAAAGGTGGACTATGAGGCGGCCTATCCCTTCGACGATACCGATAGCTTGGTGGCAAGAGGGCTCGTCAAGGAGTACATCCGCGAGGAAAAGCCTGCTTCCACCTTTGAATTGGATGATACCCACGTTCCTCACGTCGCCGACGTGGACGAAACCGTGATTCCTGCGAACGCCAACATTTCGTGGGAGTTCGATAACGAGATGCTCGCGCAAAAGGAGCCCGAGCCGACGCCCGAGCCCGCCCCTGAGGTCGAGCCCGAGCCGCAGAAGGAGGAAGCCCCCGCGGCGACCGCTCCCACAGGCTCGTATATCCGCGAGACCACGCGCACCACACAGGTTCGCTACACCGAGCAGTATTTCGGAGAGAGCGGAGGGGAGAAGACCTCCTACGCCGAGTATCTGTCGGGAGACGACCCCTTCACGGCCGAGTTCGTTGAGTCCACCCCCGCCGAGGAACCCAAGACCCAGCCGATGTCGGAGACCGAGACCGAGAGCGTGACAGAGGAAGCTCCCGTTGAGGAAGCGACCGAGGAGATCGAGGAGGAGATCACGGAGGAATCCGTCGAGGAGATCTCCGAGGAGACCGCCGAAGAAGCCGCCGAGGAGGAGAAAGAGCCTACCACGGGTCTGTTGTCGGCCTTTGAGGAGGATCGGGCAGAGGATACCGAGGAGGATCTGGATTGGGGAATCCCCGCCTCCCTGCAATACACCGTCGCACCCGAGGAAACCGAGGTCGAGACGGTCGAGGAGGATATCCCCGAGGAAGAACCCACTGAGGACACCGTCGAGGAAGCCGCTCCCGCCGAGACCGACGAGGACGATCAAGAGTACACCGAGGAATACACCGACGAGACCGAGGGTGAGTATGCCGAGGAAGGCTACTACGATGAGGACGGTCAGGAGTACGCCGAGGAATATGCCGACGAGACCGAAGGCGAGTACGCCGAGGAAGGCTACTACGACGAGGACGATCAGGAGTGCGTCGAGGAAACCGAGGAACAGCCTCAGCCCAGACAGAACAACGTCAACCCCGAGGTGGCTCTGGTGGACGTGAAAACACTGGAAGAAAACTTTGAGGACGGAGACACGGTCGACTTGGAGATCTTGAAGGAAAAGGGATTGGTCATGGAGACCGCCAAGACCTTGAAGCTCTTTGCCTCCGGCCCGATCTCCAAGGCGCTCAATGTTGTGGCGCATCAATACACCACCGACGCGCTCTTTGCCATCGCGGGAGCCGGCGGAACCACCAACGCATACCGAAACTGAAAGGAGGAGAGAAGATATGTCCAAGAACAAAACAATGCGGATCGGACTGCTGGCAAGCGTCGCCTTGCTCCTTGCCGCGCTCTGCTCTCTCCTGCTGTTGCCCATGGAGGCCGAGAACGTGAATTTGGAGGATATCCCCAGTATTTATCCCTGATCCAGTCCAGTTTGCGTTCAGTCCGTTTATCACTGTCTCCGCTTAAATTACTGCAGACAGCAAAACCTGTAAAATAAGATTTCGCATAGTAGGAAGCCGA
>JAZSKO010000096.1:0-6617 GCA_045534875.1 Eubacteriales bacterium
TGCGCGTTGTATGGAATTGCAACGAAGTTGCGTATGGCATCACGCGCTCGTGTGTATGGTTTCGTCGGCTTGATGCCATACACCCCTTCGTGTTGATTACATACCACCTTCGGTGAATTCCATGCAAGGCGACTCCTTGATTTCATACAGCCCTTCGGGCTGATTCAGATGTGAATCATGGATTACAATTTCCCCTTCACGATTCCCTTTTAACAAAATCCCCCATCAAGTCAAGTAGCTTGATGGGGGATTCTTTTATATGTTTCCAAACGATCTTATTCTTCGGTCGTCTCGTTTGGCTTTTTCGTGGCTTTGGTCGTCTCCTCGGCACGATTCCATCGGCTCATGTGAAGCACGTGATTGCGTTTGAGACGCTTGATGCGATCGCGGATCTCCTGCCGTCTCTCGGCAAGGGTCGTCTCATCCAAGGCTTCGTCCGAAAGGCTTGCCAGAAGCGTGGCGATCTCCAATTCGCTGTGGTAGATGACCTGCGCGTCATCCGGCACGCGCCAACGGTCCCGCTTGCGACGGAGCAAAAGCAGAGAGTCCGGGACCACCAAGACCTCCAAACCCGCGCATCCCGCAAAGATCGCCGCTCCGATCGACGCCCGTCGGTCGGGCAAAAGGACCGTGTGCAACCAGTAGCAATCCGCAAAGGCGCGTTGTCCCACGGCCACGGTCGAGCGCGGCAGGCTCACGGTTTCCAGAGCGCACTCCGCAAAGGCGCCCTCTCCCAACCGTTGCAGGCCCTTCGGGATATGCACGTGCTCCAGCTCCACGCACTTGGCAAAGGCGCGGACGCCGATCTCCGTGATGGCATCCGGGAGCTCGATCCCCTTCAAGGCGATGCATCCCGTAAAGGTCTCGGTCTCGATGCGGCTCAATGACGAGCCAAGGCAGACCGCTTGCAGGGAGGTACAATAGGCAAACGCCCGTCGTCCAAGCTCCTCCAAGCCATCGGGGAGCGTCATTTCCGTCAGGGATGTACAGTGCAAAAAGCAGCTCTCTCCGATGCGCTTCACCGTTTTGGGCAGGCGGATGGAAGCAAGAGAATGACAGCTCAAAAAACAATCGTTACCGAGAATCGTGACCGATTCGGGGATCTCCACCTCCTCCAAGGACTCACAACAGGCAAAGAGATAGTTTGCCAAAAAGTGAACTCTTTTGGGGATGGTCACCCGTCGCAAGGCGCGGCATTCGCCGAACGCGCCGCGTCCCAGATAGGTGATGTACTTCGGCAGGTGGATCTCCTCCAAGGAAAAGCATTGCTTGAAGGCGTAATTTCCCACCGTTTGCACGCTTTCAGGGATGTCGAGCTGATGCAAGGCATGGCACTTGAAGAAGGTTTCCTGATGGATGCTTCGCAAGCCCTCGGGAAGCTGTACCTCCTCCAACTCACTGCATCCCGAAAAGGCCGCCTCTCCCAAATGCGTCAGTCCCGCGGTGAGCAGGACCCGTTTGAGCGATCGGCAATTCTGAAACGCCCGATCGCCAACCGAAAAGACCGCGCGCGGAAGCACGATGCTCAAAAGCGCATGACAATCACGGAAGGCGTCGTCTCCGATCTCCCGAAGTCCCGCCGGCATGGTGATATGACGGAGCTTCACGCAATCGCGAAAGGCTCCGCTTCGGATCACCGTCAGATCCTTTCCCAGCACCACGTCGGTCAGCCTTCTGCATCCTCGGAAGGCGTCCTGCGCCACGGTGGTGATCGCATCCGGCAGGGTGATCTCGGCCTCGTCGCCAAAGTAGCGGATCAATTCCCCGTTTCGGATCTCACAGCTCCGAAGGAAGGCATCCTGCTTCGGGTCTATTTGTTCCTTTTTCTTCTTCATAGCCATGCCCTTTCTCGTTTTGAAGCATCACTGCGCGCACAGAGCCATCGGCTCTGTGCGCGAGCCTATTTTACTCCGCCTGTTCGGAAGTGGGATCCTTCTTCTTGGCGGTGTCGGTTACGAGTCTTGCCCCTGCCATGCCTGCGATCAACGCGCCCACGTCGATGCCGGTTGCCTCACGCAACCCTTCCATGATCTGGCTGGTGCTGTTCATAACATCCTTTACCATACGGGTGGAGTTGCCGTCTCCGTACATCACGATGCGATCGGTCTGCGCCAGAGGAGCGGCGGCGTTGCGTACCACCTCGGGAAGCGCGGCCAGATACATCTCCAAGACCGAAGCCTCTCCCATCTTCTTCTGCGCCTCGGCCTTCTTCTCGATCGCCTCGGCCTCAGCAAGACCCTTGGCGCGAATACCGGCGGCCTCCTGCTCCATCGCAAAGCGAAGCGCCTCGGCCTCGGCCTTTCTTGCCTCTGCCTCCTGCACCACGCGATAGCGCTCTGCCTCAGCCAAGCGCTGGCTCTTTGCAAGCTCGGCTGCTGCCTCCTGCTCGGCCTGATAACGCATTGCGTCGGCCTGCTTGCGGATCTCGGCATCGAGCTGTCTTTCGCGAAGCGCGATCTCGCGCTCTGCCAGCTCGGCTTCCTTTTCACGGCGAGCGATGTCGGCACTCACTCGGGTGACCTCGATGGTCTTTCTCTGTCCCTCCTGCTCGATCGAGTAGGCGGCGTCTGCCTCTGCTCGCTTGCTCTCGGAACGAACCATCATGTCTGCCTGCTGGACGGCCAGCTCGGCGTTTTGCTCCGCGATCTTCTTCTCGGCCTCCACGCGAACTGCATTCGCCTCCTGCTGTGCCTGCGCGGTAGCGATCGAAATATCCCTTTGCGCGTTCGCCTTGGCGATCTGCGCGTTCTTACGGATCTGCTCGACGTTGTCGATACCCATGTTTTCAATGGTTCCTGCCGCGTCCTTAAAGTTCTGAATGTTGAAGTTTACCACCTCAATGCCCAGCTTTTCCATATCCGGCACCACGTTTTCGGTGATCTTCTTCGCAACGCCCTGTCGGTCCTGCACCATTTCCTTCAGCCCGACCGAACCAACGATCTCACGCATATTACCCTCCATAACCTGGGTGATCAGCGCGATCAGCTCCTCACGGCGTAGGTTCAGAAGGGTCTCGGTCGCGCGCTCGAGAAGCACGGGGTCGGATGAGATCTTAACGTTGGCAACGCCATCGACCGTGACGTTGATGAATTCGTTTGTGGGGACAGCCTCGCTGGTTTTGACGTCCACCTGCATCACGCGCAACGAGAGCTTATCGACGCGGGTGAAAAAGGGCATTCTCCAGCCTGCCCGACCGATCAGGATGCGCTTTTTGCCAAGTCCCGAAATAACGTACGCGGTATCCGGGGGGGCTTTGACGTAGCCTGAGAAAAACAAGACGACTGCCAGTGCGCCCACAATGATCAGGGTGACAACGATTGGGTTCATAATTCTTTCCTCCAAAGATAATTTTTGACAATACGGCCGTATTGTAGTTATATTATATCATGCAGTCGCGTGATTGTCAATAGGTTTCGCTTGATTTTTTTTAATTTTTTTATTCCTCAATGCCCATCTGCTGCATGAGCTTCTTGTTGAACTCCAGCGCGGTGTTATAGCCCATGCGCTTTTGGCGGTTGTTCATGGCGGCGATCTCCAAGACCACGGCCAGATTTCGACCGGGACGAACGGGAACGACAACGGTGGGAACCTCGATCCCCAATATATTGATGGTCTCCTCCTCCATGCCAAGGCGGTCGTACATCTTTCCCTCCACCCAGTTTTCAAGCTGGATCACCAGATCCACGCGCTCGGTGACCTTGATGGCTCCCATACCGAACAGGCGGCGCACATCCACGATGCCGATCCCGCGCAGCTCGACATAGTGTCGGATCATCTCGGGGGCGGAGCCGACCAGTGTTTTCTCCGAAACACGCTTGATCTCCACGGCGTCATCCGCGATCAGACGGTGTCCGCGCTTGATCAGCTCAATGGCAGTCTCACTCTTACCAACGCCGCTGTCTCCCAAGAGAAGCAGACCCTCGCCGTAAACCTCCACCAAGCCGCCGTGACGGGTGATCCTGGGGGCTAAGTGATTGTTCAGGGACGCGATCAGGCTGGACAAAAGCGGGCTGGTCTTGGTTTGCGACCGCAAAACCGGAACGCCGCGCAGCCGTGCCCGCTCCAACAAGGCATCGTCCACGGGCAAGCCTGTGGTGTAGACGATGGCAACGGGGTCGGCATCCACAAAGTTTTGAAGCACCACGCGTCGTGTGCTTGGTTCGAGCGATTGCAGGTAGCGCGACTCGGCTTTTCCGATGAGCTGGATGCGTTCCTTTTCAAACACGCTCAGAAAACCTGCCAGGGCAAGTCCCGGACGGTTGACCTCGGGGGATTGGATCATGCGCGTCTCGTAATCCTCGGGGCGAACGATCTCCTCCAAATGAAACTCCTCCGCAATCGCGGAGAGCGCGATCTTATAGGTTTCCTTCATAGGCTCCTCCTCTCCTTCAAACAGGGTATGGATTTTCTTATGTATATTGTACCATAAATCCATCCGAAATGAAATAGTTTTTTTGAAAAATCCCGTTTATTTTTCCGATATTCACAAATACGACACAAGTATCCTGTATAATCTATATGGTAGAAAGACTATGACCCTAACGGAGGTATGTATGAAACGACTTTGCAGGATCGCGTCGATTGCTTTGGCGCTGGTAACGATCCTTCTGTGCTGCTCTGCCTGCGCTCCCCGCGACAAGGACGTGATGGGCGCCTGCGGCGGATACGACATTCTCTATCAGGAGCTTCGCTTTCAGGCTCTGGACTATCGCGACAAGCATCCCGATTGCACCGAGGCCGAGGCTTGGAGCGGCGTGGAGCAGGCCCTGCTTCGACAGTACGCCATCCTCGCTCTCTGCTCCGATTATCTCCCCGGACGCTCGATCGACAGCCCTGAGATGCAGGATTGGGCGAAGCAGGAGTGGAAGGATTCGGTGGAGTCGGTCGGCGGCAAAAAGGAATTCAACGCGCGCATGAAGGAAAGCCATTTGACGCGCGACCATTTCCTTCGTATGCTTTGCATGACCCAGCTTCAACTGGAATTAGAGACCGCTCTCTTTGCCGCCACCGAGCTCAAGGATGACGCCACCCTCACGGCTTGGCTCGACGATGGCAACTACGCGCGCGTGATCCCCGTGGTCTTCCCCACCGAGGAATTCACGCGTACCGAGGTACAGTTTTTGGCGGGACTCATCACGGCGGGGGCTTCTCTCGAGGATCTTTTGGGCGAGAGCTACACCCAAAAGGGCGCGAAGATCCAGAACGCCACCTACTATTTCCGCGGTATGCAGAACAGCCCCTTGGAAGCCGCCGCTCTTTCCTTGGAGGAGCTTGGAGACGTGAGCGACGTGGTCGAGGACGGAGAGAATTATATCATTCTGATCCGCACCGACAATGATCGGGATGCTCTGATCACCTATCAGCTTTCCACGGTCTTGCGGAAATACCGCTCCAACCGCTTGGATGCCTTGATCGAGGAAAAGCTCCCCTCGATGCAGATCACTTGGACGGACGCCGCCAAGGAGCTTAGCCTTCTCTCTTTGAAATAATGACGTTGAAATAATCCCGAATTCCATCCTCGACCGCAAAGGAGGTGCTGATCTTGGCGTTTTGGAATCTTCGGCTTCGCAGACATCGCTCTCACGGCGGTGGACGCATCCATCCCCTTGCCATCGTTGGCATCTGTCTGGCCGCCACGATCCTCTTGACCGTGATCGTTGGCAACCTTCTCAACCTTTGGTTGGATGACGAGACGATGGATCGCCTGACCGAGGGACACACGCCTACCGAACCACCCGCATCGGAAACGCCCACCCGTCAAACGCCTTGGGCGCAGGCATATCCCTTCTCCTTGGGGGAGAAGACCGACGGTCTTTTGACCGACGGTGCGCTCCCCGCCGCTCTTTCGATCCCCATCAACCACTCCGACGGGCAAATGGAGTATACCTCCCCCGTCTCGCGCTATCAGTCACGCGTTTCCAAGGAAGGCGCCGCCGAGCTGACCTCCTCGATGGAGGAGTTGATACAGGTCGTTCCTTACCTGTCCGGCACGTTCTATCCGCAAGCGCCGCACATGGAGGACGCCTCTCTGCTCTACGCCGCCACGCTCTCGGAGGTGGCTCTGCTTCGGGAATTCGTGACCTGTGGTGCATCTGAGATCCTGCTCATAGGGCTTTCCTTTGAAGCGGATCAGCTTCCCATTACACTCGAATACCTCCGTCAGCTTCGTGAGGCGCTCGGCAACACCTCGATCGGCGTGGCGGTTCCCCTTTCGGTGGCGACCTTAGACGGTTGGAATCTGATCCCCACCTTGGCCGCGTCCGCCTCCTTCCTCGCCATTGATCTGACCAGCGAGGCGGTCGCCGATCCCTCTACCGAGATAGAGACCCTTCTTCTCGACGCCAACTACTACATCGTTCAGCACCAGATGCGCCTGCTTCTCGGCAGTGACCAGACCGAGCTGATCGCCACCGCAGAGGCGACGATCTTGGATTTTCAGATTTTGAAGATTTGATGGGAAAGACCTTGGAGGGGAGACCCCTTCTTTCCTTTTGCTATGTTTTGATAGCATTCCCATCGGGGTATGAAGCAAAAGGGTTTCGCTTACATCCCCCGTCCATTGGGAGCGGCACCTTGCCGCGTAGGGGTCTCCCCTCCAAGGTCTTCTCCCCCTCCCC
>JAZSKO010000019.1:0-10842 GCA_045534875.1 Eubacteriales bacterium
CCCTCCCTCTCCCAAAAACCTCAAAAAAGAGAAGCCCATCGCTTTTCGATGGAATTTCCTTTTTTGAGGGGTTGCTCGGGTAGGTGTGAATTTCTTAGCAAACGAGCTTCGTGTTTTTGCTTTCTGTAAAGTTTTATGAAACCGTAGAGCGGGGGCTCTTCCGGAGGGAGAGCCTTCTTTTTACCAAAATCCATCAAAAGCAAAAACGCGTAGCCCTACCAACTAAAAAAAAATACCTCCCCTAAAAAAGGTTCAAACAGGGAAACCAGATGCAAAGCATCTCGGTGTCCCTGTTTGAGGTTCTTGGTAGAGGGGAGGTTTGGAGGGGAGAGGACTTTTTTCCGAAAAAGTCCTCTCCCCTCCAAG
Organism: Eubacteriales bacterium; assembly: GCA_045534875.1. GTDB lineage: Bacteria > Bacillota > Clostridia > Oscillospirales > CAG-272 > UMGS1865. Next base: position 367 of record JAZSKO010000019.1, read on the forward strand.
GTCTTCTTTTCCCCAAAAACCTCTTGACAAAGGCAACGGAATGGAGTATAATGGAGGAGCATCCGATGGATGCCGACAGTTCGCTTGTACCATCCTGTCGAAAAACAAAACCAGGACTGCACAAAGCACAGAAGCGGCGGCCCTGCATTGGTGGGGGCGTTTTCTTTTTTGAAATTTGAAAAAATGCCCGAGCCGATCCGAAAGGGAAACGAAGATGAAAAAAACGATCGAAACGAAACCAAACGGAAGAGGACTTGGCGCGTGGATGCGGCGCGAGAGGGAGGAAATGCGACGTCTTCTCCAAAGCATCCCTGCCACGGTGATGACGTTGTTCGTCGTCAGTGTGATCTCCATGAACCTCTTGGCCAACAAAACCCTGTTTCAAAGCGAGTGGATCGCGTTGGACGGCGGTATCCTGATCTCGTGGCTCTCCTTTTTGTGTATGGACATGATCACCAAGCACTTTGGAGCAAAAGCGTCGAATCGGATCGCGGTTTTGGCGGCGGCCATCAATCTGCTCACCTGCGCCATCTTTTATCTGGCAAGCATCATCCCCTCCAACGCCAAGGATTACGAGGCGCTGGATCAGCTTTTGGGGGGGACGTGGTTCATTTTGCTTGGCAGTACCGTGGCGTTTCTCGTCTCAGCGGTGGTGAATAATCTGCTCAACCGCGCCGTGGGAGGACTGTTCAAGCGAAATCCGGACGGAAAGCTGGCGTATGCCGCGCGCTCCTATATCTCCACCTTTATCGGACAGTTTTTCGATAATTTTCTGTTTTCGATCATTGTGTTCGTCGGCTTTGCACCCATCTTCTGGGATGGCTTTTGCTGGACGGTTCTGCAATGCGCCACCTGCGCCCTGACGGGAGCCGTGGCAGAATTGATCATGGAGATCGCGTTCTCGCCGATCGGCTATCGGATCGTGGGAAGATGGAAGCAACAGGGCGTTGGAAAAGCCTACTTAGAATGGATCGAAGGGAAGGGAGAATAAACACATGAAGATCTTGATTACAGGAACGAGCCAAGGCATCGGACGAGCCATCGCGGAGCGTTTTTTGAGGGAAGGACACACGGTCGTGGGTATCGACCGTCAGGCGGCGAGCATTGAGCAGGAGGGGTACACGCATGTCGTATGCGATATTCGGGACAGGGGTGCCTTGCCCGACCTGACCGACGTGGAGATCCTGATCAACAACGCGGGCACGCAAAACGAGGACGACATCGACATCAATCTCAAAGCTCTGATCTATATTACCGAGCGATACGGTATCCAAAGCAAGATCAAGTCGATCCTGCACATCGGCTCGGCGAGCGCACACACGGGCTCGGAGTTCCCCGAATACTGCGCCAGCAAGGGAGGGGTTCTGGCCTACACCAAGAACGTGGCCATGCGGGTTGCCGCCTTTGGTGCGACCTGCAACAGCTTAGACCCGGGAGGCGTTCTCACGCCGCTCAACGAGTGCGTGATCCAAGACGAGAGCCTTTGGGCGCAGATCATGGAGGAAACGCCCCTGAAACGCTGGGCAACGGCAGAGGAGATCGCGGATTGGGCGTATTTCCTCACGGTGACGAACGGCTTTTGCACGGGACAGAGCATCGTGGTGGACGGCGGTGAGTCGATCTTGCATCGCTTTATCTGGAAGGATTGAATGAAAAAAGCCTTGAAAGCGATCTGCTTTCAAGGCTTTCCTGTTACAATATAGTTACAATATAAAAGAAATTATCCAAAAAAGAAAGAAAACACCTTGATTTCTTGAAAAACATATGATATAATGAATATACAAAGACTTACAAAAGGGGTTGATCGTATGCCCAGCGTCAGGTATTCGTTACCGGACATCCATACCGACGGACGAGAGCATTCCGTTGCTCGCCCCCCTTTTTGTGTGCCATTTTCAAAAAACAAGCAAGCCATCTGACAAGGGATCTCTCTGCGCCCATTTGTTCGATGGCTTTTTGTTATAAATAGAAAACCAAACAAAAATACAATCAGGAGGTTCAGTATGAACAGCAAAAAGAAGATCCTTGCGGGAATCGTGGCGGGATTGCTCCTTATCATCGCGCTTGCCTTTACGGGGTGCGATGGCGATGCCTGTGAGCATCAATGGAGTGAGGCGACCTGCGTAGCACCCAAGACCTGTGGCTTGTGCGGTGAAACCGAAGGGGAAGCCCTCGGGCATACGCCGAGAGCCGATGACGGTGACTGCACGACTGCGATCACCTGTTCCGCTTGCGACGCGGTCTTAACCGAGGCCAAGACGGCGCACGAAGGCGGAGAGGCGACCTGCTCGCATTTGGCGCATTGCTCCGTTTGTAACAAGGAATACGGCGAGCTTCTCCCGCATGCTTGGAACGCGGATGCGGCAACCGAGGAGAACGACAAGCATTGCACCGTTTGCGGCTACGTCGCAGAGGAGCAGATCGGTCACACCCATCAATATGAGGATGAATGGACCTACGACGATGAGGGGCATTACCATGCCGCCACCTGCGAGCATACCTACGCCAAGAAGGATTATGCGACGCACAGCTACCAAAGCAACGTCACCGATCCTGCCTGCACCGAGCAGGGCTACACCACCTACACCTGCGTGTGCGGAAAGACCTACAAGGACGATTATTTGTCTGCGAAGGGGCATGACTATGCAGACACGTTGACCTATGATAACGGTGGACACTGGTATGAAGCCACCTGTGAGCATGACGTGAAAACGGCGTACGGCGCACATACGTTTGAGAGCGCGGTTACCGAGCCTACCTGCACCGAGCAGGGCTACACCATCTACACCTGTGCGTGCGGCTATTCCTACGTTGGCGATTATACATCCGAGACGGGACACTCGGTTGCAAATTGGACCGAGGCCTCGTCCACTCCGTACAACGTGGCTTCCTGCCAACACGCGGTCAGCTATACGGGCACTTGCTCGGCTTGCAACCAGCCTCAGCAGAAAACCGAATACGTGGAAAAGCACGCGTGGACCTACGTTGTAAAGGTCGGATGCGAGGCAACCTGTCAGGAGGACGGCATCAAGCTTTCGTACTGTAAGAACGAGGCTTGCCAGTATCATGACACGGCGAAGGGCGAGGTCCCTTACAGCGATCCGAGCGCGCATACTTGGGTCGAGGACAGCGAGCAGCTCATCGACGGAATGATCTCCTATCACTGCGAGGAGCCGGGATGCACGGCTACGAAAAACACCGTTTCGTCGAGCGGAACCTCCGCGAACGTGCCGAGCGACAAGGTCGGCTCGTTGGATGAGGTGGAGCTGGACAACGCCGTGATCGGCTTTGACCAAGGCATTAAGGATAAGCTCAGCGGAAGCGGAAGTGACGTTGCGATCTCCGCAGGAACGCTGGCAGGGGACGAGCGAGAGCAGGCGATCAGCGACGCCAACCTTTCTCCCGAGCAGGAGTCCTTGCTGGGAAGCAAGGAGATCTATAACTTTACCGTTACCACAAACGAGAACGTCAGCATTCTGGGCGGTACGGCAACCATACGAATCCCCTATGAGTTGAACGGAGAGGATCCCGATCATATCATCGTTTGGTATATCGAAAACGGAAAGCTCACGGGTGTTCCCGCTACCTATGCGGATGGATACGTCACCTTTACCACGACGCACTTCTCCTACTACGTGGCAACCACCATCGCTCCCGAGCAGCTCTGCGAGGCGCTCCATCAGCACGACCTGACGAACGTGCACACCGTTCTTCCCACCTGCACCGAGAGCGGCTACTCGGTTTGCCTCCGTTGCGGAAAGCAGATCGAGGGAAGCGAGACCGCGCCTCTTGGTCATGAATGGCACACCACCGTTCTGGCAGAGAGCGATTGCACCACGAACGGCGTGACGGAATACGCATGCTCTGTCTGCGAGTTCCACTATGAAACGGTCGTGAGCGCGAAGGGACACTACTACGTGCTCAAGGATCAGAAAAACGCGACCTGCTCGCAAAGCGGATACGCCACCCACGGCTGTGTCCATTGCGAGAGTGAATACACGACCACACTGCCGCAGTTGAACCATCAGTACGTGACGAACGTGGTGGAGCCCACCTGTGAGGCGAGCGGCTATTCGGAAAAGACCTGCCTGACCTGCGGCGACACCGTCTATACCAACTATGTGGATGCGACGGGTCATCGCTATGACACGGCTTGGCACACAAGCCCCACCGGACATTACCACATCTGCACGGTTTGCGGCAAGAGCGGAGAGAGCACCGCGCACACGCCGGGGGCAGAGGCCACCGAGCAGTCCGCGCAGATCTGTACCGTTTGCGAATACGTGATCGTTCCTCAGCTTTCGCACACCCATAGTCTGACGAAGGTAGAGGCGACCGAGGCCTCCTGCTTGGAGAACGGAAACATCGCCTACTACACCTGCGCGTGCGGCAAATGGTTCTTGGACGCGAAGGGCGAGCAGCTCATCACGGATCATACCACCGTCATCGTGCTTGCGGTCGGACACACGCACAAGTCGATGGCATACGTTGAGCCCACCTGTACGACGGTCGGCTATACCGCGGGAATCCAATGCTCGGTTTGTAACGTCGTCCTTCGTGGACACGTTGAGCTTTCCGCGCTCGGTCATGACTACGTAACCACCGAAACCGCTCCCACCTGCTCGGCAGACGGCGTGATCTCCAAGAAGTGCGCGGCCTGCGGACACGAATTGGAGGATGAGATCATCCCCAAGCTGGAGCATAAACACGCCGTCAGCAGCATCAAAGCACCCACCTGTACGGAGGAGGGCGTCACCACCTATGCCTGCGTCTATTGCGGAGACAGCTACACCGACGCGCAGAAGGATGCGCTCGGGCACAGCTACTCTGCGGCTTGGTCCACCGATGAAAAGGGACATTGGCACGCATGCACCCGTTGCGGCGACGTGACCGATGCGGCAGACCATACCCCCGGCGCGGAGGCCACCGAAACCACCGCCCAGATCTGCACCGTTTGTGAATTTGTGATCACGCCCATCCAAAATCACACGCACACCGTGGCGCAAGCCATCCCCGAAAAAGCACCCACCTGCGAGCATACGGGCAATATTGCCTACTATATTTGCTCGTGCGGCGAATGGTTCTTTGACAAAGCCTGCGAAACGGTTATTTCCGATCATAAGGACATTGTTGTAGCGGCTCTCGGTCACGCGCTGACCTTTGTCGAGGAGCAGACCCCGACCTGTACCGAGGACGGATACACCGCAGGATACTATTGCGAGCGCTGTGAGGACTTTATCAACGGACACGAGTCGCTCCCCGCCGCAGGACACCGCTATGTTGACGGCGTCTGCACGGTATGCGGCGATGGCGGTAAGGAAGACACCGACGAAAAAACGGTTCTCTACACCTACCAATCCAAGGAATTGACCCTCACGCTCTATTCGGATCAAACCTCCCTCTTTGTGGAGCTGATCTATACCGCAGACGGCATGGTGATCCGTGAGGAGGGCGAGAGCAGTTGGTTCATGCTTGACGGCCGCGTGTACGCAAAGACTCTCAACGGCAGGGAATATGTATTCACCGTAACCGAGGACGGCAAGCTCGTTCCACACAAGGAAGAAACCGAATGCAAGCACGAAAACACGCGCAACGAGACGCTTGACGCAACCTGCACCGAGAACGGCTACAGGAAGGAGATCTGCGAGGATTGCGAAGAGATTCTTTTCGAAGCCGAGATCGAAGCCCTCGGACATAGCTACACTGATGGCGTCTGCACGGCGTGCGGCGACAAGGAAGTCACCGACGAAAAAACGGTTCGCTACACCTATCAGACGGATGAAATAACCCTCACGCTGTATTCCGACGGAACGGTATTCTTTGTTGAGTATGGATTCGATCTTGACGCAGATGGCAAGCTGGATTCCATAGAAGGCGAAGGACGCTGGCATCAGACCGCCGACGGCATCATTTACGTCTATACTGATTACAACGAGTATGAATTTGTCGCAACCGATTCCGGCGAGCTGACGCCGAATGTCTGCGCGCATGAAAACACCAAGGAGATCGTTACCAACGCAACCTGCACCGAGGACGGATACCGCCGAGTGATTTGCTATTGCGGAGAAGTGATCAGAACCGAGCTCATCGCCGCGGCCTTCGGTCACTCCTACGACGAGAACGGCGTTTGCGAGACTTGCGGCGCGCACGCGGACGGTTCCGATGAGGATCTGTTCACCCTCATCGAGGAGGCGGTTTCCAACGCCAAAAGGGAGTGGAGTGAACTGCTGAAAAAGGGCGTGGATCAAAGGATCATGATGAGCTTTGAGTCTCAATATCGCTCGATCGTCGATGACATGCAGTTTGCCGAGAGTATCGAAATTCTGGAAGAATATCAGAGAATGTTCGATGACATGATCCGCCAGATCCTGAGGGCGGCAGGCGGCGACGTCACCGAGCCCGAGACTTGCCCCCATGAAAACACCAAGGAAATCGTCACCGAGGCAACCTGCACCACGGATGGCTCGATCAAAACCGTTTGCGGCGATTGCGACGAGGTGGTGAGCAAAAAGACCATCCCCGCGCTGGGTCACGCCTATGACGAGAACGGCGTCTGCGAGCGTTGCGGCGCATCCGAGGGCGGCTCGGAGACCGATCTTTCCGCGATGATCGAGGAGGCGGTTGCAAAAGCCACCGCTGAATGGGAGCAGCTACCCGCAAAGGGCGTGAGCATGACGACCATCAAGACACATGAGAACATCTATCGTATCATTATCGAAAACATGAAGATGGCCGATAGCGTCGAAGCCCTTGAAGCCTATCGGTACGAATTCGACGACCTGATTCGTTCCATTCTGAGATCGGAAGGCGACGTCACCGATCCTTGCACCCATGAGAGCACCGAGGAGGTCCTCACCGATGTAACCTGCACCGAAGACGGATACCGCAGAGTGATCTGTGTCGATTGCGGAGAAGTGGTGGAAAGTGAGATCATCGCCGATGCCTTTGGCCACGACTATGACGAGAACGGCATCTGCGGTCGTTGCGGAAGCTCCGAGGAGAACACCGAGACGGATCTGACAAAGAAGATCGAGCAAGCCGTTGAGAACGCCACCGCCGAGTGGAAGCGTCTGCCCGAGATGGGTGTCAGCATGACGACCATCAAGGCGAACGAGACGAAGTATCAGTTTATCATCGAAAACATGAAGACCGCCGAAACGGTCGAGTATCTTGAAAAGTATCAGTCGCAGTTCCGTGAGCTGATCGACATGGTCATGAAGGAAGCAGGCGGCGACGTCACAGAGCCCGAGACTTGCGCGCATGAAAATACCAAGGAAAGCGTCACGGCGGCAACCTGCACCAACGGCGGATATCGCAGAGTGATTTGCGGCGATTGCGGAAAAGTGGTCGAGAGAGAGCTCGTTTCCGAAGCACTCGGTCATGCCTACAATGAGGAAGGCGTTTGCGAGCGTTGCGGAGAGGTCGAGGAGAAGGTCGACGAGGATCTGCTCAAAATGATCGAGGAAACGGTCGCCATGGCCACCGCCGAGTGGGAACAGTTGCTTGAAAAGGGTGTCAGCATGTCGACCATCAAGGCGAACGAGGCGAAGTATCAGTCCATTATGGAAAGCATGAGGACAGCCAAGAGCTTCGAAATGCTTGCAGATAGCCAAGAGATGTTCCGCAACATGATCGACACGATCCTGAAAGACGCGGAGGGCGACATCACCGAGCCCGAGGATCCCGAGGAGCCCAAGCCTCGCTATATCTTTAAGGATGTGATTGATGGTGCGAATTTGCTCTATCAGCTCTATGAGGATGGCTCTCTTTCCACGCAGCTCACCGATCCCGAAACGGGCAAAGTCCTTCTTACCGGCAGTGCTACTTGGAGATTCAACGACGAGGCAATTATCGAGGTGATCGCCCAAGGCGGTGACATGATTGCCCGACTCACCGTAAGTGATGATGATTACAACCTCATCCGTGTCAACGATTCCACCGAGGACGGATGTGCGCACAAGAGCATGCTCACGGGCACGAAAGACCCGACCTGCACCGAGGCAGGCTACACGGAAACCATCTGCAACGAATGCAAAGAGGTGTTGAGAAGGGAATATATCCCCGCTTATGGCCACGCCTTCGATGAGAACGGCATCTGCGGTCGTTGCGGCGCTTCCGACAAAGGCACCGACGAGGATCTTATCAAGCGCATCGAGGAAGCTGTCGAGAATGCCGCTATCGAGTGGGATTGCCTACCCGAGAAGGGTGTCAGCATGACGATCATCAAGGCGAACGAGATGAAATATCTGGTCATCCTTGAAGATATGAAGAATGCCAAGACGCTCGAGGAGCTTGAAAATTACCAATGGGAGTTCCGCAACATGGTCGACGCGATGATGAAGGAAATGGGCGGCGACGATGTCACAGAGCCCGAGGATCCCGTGGAGCCCACCGAAAAGATCCTCTATCTCTTCGAGGATGATGTGGAGGGCATGTGGGTTCGCTATGAGTTCTACGCAAACGGCGAGCTTCACGTACAGCTCACCAACTACGAAACAGGCGACATCCACGAGAACTATGCAACGTGGGAGCTTAGTGAAGATTCCCTTGTTGGTGTGATCTACGACGGCCAAGTCGTCCAGCAATTCACCATAAACGAGGATAACTACACCCTCACCCCCGTCGACGATTCCCCCGAGGACGGATGCGCGCACAAGAGCACGCTCACGGGCACGAAAGACCCGACCTGCACTGAGGCAGGCTACACGGAAACCATCTGCAACGAGTGCAAAGAGGTGTTGAGAAGGGAATATATCCCTGCTTATGGCCACGCCTTCGATGAGAACGGCATCTGCGGTCGTTGCGGCGCATCCGACAAAGGCACCGACGAAGATCTTATCAAGCGCATCGAGGAAGCCGTCGAGAGCACCGCTATCGAGTGGGATTGCCTGCCCGAGAAGGGTGTGAGCATGACGCTCATCAAGGCGAACGAGATGAAATATCTGGTCATCCTTGAAGATATGAAGAACGCCAAGACGCTCGAGGAGCTTGAAAATTACCAGTGGCAGTTTCACAACATGGTCGACGCGATGATGAAGGAAATGGGCGGCGACGATGTCACAGAACCCGAGGCTTGCACGCATGAAAAGACCGTGGAAACCATCACAACGGCAACCTGCACCGAGGCTGGCTACCGCGAGACTTTCTGTGCCGATTGCGGAGAATGGATAGGCCGCGAGGTCATCGCTGAGGCCTTCGGTCACAGCTATTCCAACGGAAAATGTGAGATGTGCGGCGAGATGGACGCGGCCGAGGAACCTGATGGTGGCATATTTGACGACACCGGATTTGGAGATCTTATTCCCATGTAAAACAAGCAAACTTTCAAAAAGAAAAGGGAAGCCTGCAACCGTTCTGCGGTTGCAGGCTTTTCCTTTTGAAATCAATTCGAAAATTCGTGGGTTTTAATGTACTCGATAAAGGCTTTCATGGGCGGTGGCGTGGTCACATCAGACGCGTAAAAGGAGGTGCTCGCTCTTGCCGAAAAGGTCGATGCGCCCATCGGTTGCTCTTTGATGGGGCTTTCGGCGATCCCGACCGATCATCCGCGGTTTCTCGGGATGCAGGGGATGCATGGGCATTACGCTTCTTCCATGTCGATGCACAATGCGGATGTCATCCTTTCCCTTGGCGTTCGCTTTAACGACCGTGTAACAGGAAACCGAACAAAATTTGCCACGGGCGCGAAGATCGTTCACATCGACGTGGATGGCTCGGAGCTGAACAAAACGGTAAACGCTGTTTGCGGTCTGCGTGGGGACGTCAGGCTTACCCTGCAAAAGCTCCTTCCCCTGCTGAACGGGGGAAAAAAGCCCGAATGGATGGCAAGGGTAGCCGCTTTTCGGGCAGAAGAAGAAAGCTATCTCGATCATCGCGCAGGACTTACCCCGCGCAGAGCCATTCTGACGTTGAACCGGCATCTTGGAGCGAACACCGCGGTTTGCACCGACGTCGGTCAGCATCAGATGTGGGCGGCGCAGAGTCTTACCTTCCAAACGGCAAGGCGCTTTGCGTCCAGCGGCGGTCTTGGCACGATGGGCTATGGCTTCGGCGCGGCGATCGGGGCGGCGTATGGAACAGGGGAGAGAAGTGTGCTGGTCACGGGTGACGGTAGCTTCGGGATGAACCTCAACGAGCTTGCCACCGCCGTGCGATACAACGTCCCCGTGGTGGTCATCATCATGAATAACGGGGTCCTGGGGATGGTTCGTCAATGGCAGACCCTGTTCTACGACAAGCACTATTCCCACTCTGTTTTGGAGCGCAAGACGGATTTCGCCGCCTTCGCCAAAGCCTTTGGCGCGGACGGAGAGGCGGTAACGACCCCCGAGGAATTGGACGCGGCGCTCCAAAAGGCCTTTGCAACCGATGGTCCTTACATCATTGATTGTAAAATAGACAAGGACGAATTCGTCCTTCCCATGCTTCCGCCCGGGGGCAGTATGGACGACATCATCACGAAATTGGAGGTGGAAT
>JAZSKO010000218.1:0-2343 GCA_045534875.1 Eubacteriales bacterium
ACATGGCTACGATCCGACTTTCATCACCGAGCAGCAGAGCATCTACATCGCCTCCTTTGACGCGATCCTTGCAGGGAACGAGCTTCTCCTTACCATGCAGCTCTGCAACGCCGAGGGACTTTCCTTGGAGAACGTTCGTACCTATTTCGAGTACCCCAACGGCATGAACAAGCAGGGAGCGGTGTCCTACAACACCAACGCGATCGCCTATGCCTACTCCTACGCGATCGACTACCCCCTGCAACAGATCCGCTTCACCGTGACCAACCAAGGCGCAAAGCCCCTCACGGTCACGGTCGCCGAGACCACCCTCACGCTCGCATCGGGCGAGAGCGGCGTGCTCGCGGTTGCGTCGGTGGCAGGACGGGAATACGCCATCACCGTGTCGAACGGGGAGAGCACCGAGACCGAAACGGTCGGTCTGATCCCCACCGATTACGTTGACCTGACTCCCGTTGCCAAGCAGATCGTTCTGGGCGAGACCAACTCGCTTCTGGTTGCGATCCGCAACGACGGAAATGCCAAGGCGTCGGCCGGTAGCAAGCTCTACGTGCTTCCCGGAACGATCGCCGCCGACGGAAACGAGACCGATCCCGCCGATCTGGCGGCGATCCTCGACAGCGCGCTCTACGTGCACACCTTGGGCGAGCTCGGAGCGGGAAAGATCGCCTACTGCGAGATCCTGCTCGACGAGGGCCTTCTCGGCGGTGAGAACGGCGTCCTGACGCTCTATGTCACGGGCGAGGGCGAGCCCGAGGCGACAAAGGAGGATAACCTTTCGGCCTTCTACGTTGCCACTATCTCCCAGACCGCCAAGGGAACGATCGGCGATGCCGAGGCCATGGCGCCCGAGATCCTGCTCGACCGCACCGAGATCTACACCTACGCCGAGAGCGAGCCCTTGGATATCACGGTCCTCTCCGCGCCCACCTATACCTACGGGCTGACCCTCAACGGGCAGGCGCTGACCTGTGACAGCCTCGATCACGTGGGCGACTACACGCTCATTCGCGAGAATACCTACACCGTGACCCTGCGGATCAAGACCGAAACACTGGCGGCTCTCGCGGTTGGAGAGCATACCCTCACCATCACCCTCCAAAAGGAGGACGGGACGGAAACGATGAGCGAGACCTACACGCTCTTCGTCAAGGAGGCTCCCGCCACCGAGGAGACCGTACCCACTCCCACCTATACCATCACATGGGTGATCGACGGCGCGGAGACCACGCAGACCGTAACGGCAAAGACGAATCCCGTATACGGAAGCACCCCCGAAAAGGAGGGTTACACCTTCCGCGGCTGGGATGGTCCCGACGAGGACGCTCTGCCCGACGTCTCCCTTGATCCCGTCTTCCAAGACGTTACCTACACGGCGGTCTTTGAGAAGACCGTGAAGACCCATTCGATCACCTTCGTCCTCTGGTCGTCCTTGCAGGATGCGAGCGTGATCCATCCCACCCTCCAAGGCGTGACGCTGGCCGAGGGCGTGATGCCCACCGCGCCCACGCATTTTAACGGCATCGAGATCATCGGCTGGACGAATGCAAACGGCGAGGAGGTCGCGATCACGAATGTCACCGAGAGTACCGTCTACTACGCGCGCTACCGCGTGTTGGAGGCAGACGCCGTTCTCGGCGGCGCGCCCTGCATCGGCGGAGACGTGACCGTGGATCTGTCGGATGTGGCTGGCAAGGATAGCCTTTCCTATCAATGGTATCTCGACGGCGAAGCCCTCGACGGCGAGACCAACCCCACCTACACCGTTCGTCCCACCGATATGGGCAAGCAGATCGTTTGCGTGCTGATCGGCATCGGCAACTACACGGGAACGCTTCGCTCCAACACCGTCACCATCTCCAAGCACGACCATAAGATGGCGTACGTGGCGGGCAAGGCGGCAACCTGTGAGCAGAAGGGCAACCTGGAATACTGGTATTGCCAGACCTGCGATAAGTATTTCGTCAACAGCGACGCCACCGAGGCAAAGCTCGCGCATGAGCTGGTCCTTCCGGCGCTCACGCATGATTACAAGACCACCGTGGTCGCGATGACCTGCCTCTCGGATGGCTACGACAGCCACACCTGTGAGCGGTGCGGTCACACCTATACCGACGCCGTGGTCAAGGCCTCGGGACACACCCCCTCCGATTGGATCGTGGATGTTCCCACCTCCTGCTATGCCGAGGGCAGACGTCACAAGGAGTGCGTCACCTGCTACACGGGTCTTGCGGTCGAGGCGATCCCTGTGATCGACCACGCAATGGGCGAGTGGGTCACCACCCTCGACCCCACCTGTACCGACGGCGGTAGCGAAAAGCGCGTCTGCAAGCATGACGGATG
>JAZSKO010000011.1:0-1650 GCA_045534875.1 Eubacteriales bacterium
CAAATGGTGAGACAGCAGGGGGGACGCATTCTCTGCATCGGTTCGATGTGGGGGAAGTGCGGAGCCTCATGCGAGGCGCACTATGCGGCGGCGAAGGCGGGATTGAGAGGCCTTGTCATGTCGCTGGCAAAGGAGCTGGGACCCTCGGGGATCACGGTCAACGCCATCGAGCCGGGCGTCATCGACACCGAGATGAACCGCGAGCTGGACGAGGAAACGAGGGAGGCCTTGAAGGAAGCCACCCCGCTCTGCCGCATCGGGCGACCCGAGGAGGTGGCCGCGGCGGTGACCTTCCTCGCATCGAACCAAGCCTCCTTCATCACGGGGCAGATCCTCGGCGTGGACGGTGGCTTTGCCATTTAAAAAAAAGCACCACCCCCTTGACAAACCGCACCTTCCGTGATACAATAAACCAAACGAGCCGAAAGGCCCGAAACTACCTTATGAGAGGATACCACCATGAACCGCTTGATCGAGAAATTGAGCCTGCCCACGCATCCTGTCGATGTGATTTTGGACACCGACACCTATAACGAGATCGACGATCAATTTGCGCTGGCGTACCTGCTTTTGTCGCAGGAGAAGCTCCGCACGGTCGGCATTTGCGCCGCCCCCTTCTACAACAAACGAAGCGCCTCCCCTGCCGACGGCATGGAGAGAAGCTACAACGAGATCATGAAGGTCCTGACCCTGATGGGACGAGAGGACATGAAGGCGCGCGTTTACAAGGGATCGCTGTCCTATCTGCCGAATGAGGAAACTCCCGTGGAGTCGGATGCGGCGCGCTTCCTTGTGGAGCAGGCGAAGCGGTATTCGCCTGAGAATCCTCTTTACATCGTGGCCATTGGTGCGATCACAAACGTGGCGTCGGCGATCCTGATGGCGCCCGACGTCATGCGTCAAAACACCGTGCTGGTCTGGCTGGGAGGTCATGCGCTCTCTTGGCCGGATAATCGTGAATTCAATCTCTATCAGGACGTGGCAGGCGCGCGCATCGTCTTTGGATGCGGCATTCCGCTGGTTCAGCTTCCTTGCTTTGGCGTGGTGAGCGAATTTAGCACCACCGAGGGCGAGTTGAAGCAATGGCTGGCAGACAAAAATCCCATCGCTGATTACCTCTACCGCAACACGGTCGAGGAAGCCGAGAGCTATGCGAAGGGGAAGGCGTGGAGCCGCGTGATCTGGGACGTCACGGCCGTGGCGTGGCTGCTCAATGAGGAGGATCGCTTCATGAATTCCTATCTCATCCCCTCGCCGATCCCGCAGTACGACCACCACTATTCGCAAAGAGCCGACCGTCATCCCATCCGCTACGTTTACCACATCAAGCGCGACGCGCTCTTTACCGATCTGTTCAAAAAGCTGCAAAACGCAGGTAGGTAAACACCCAAAAAGATAAAAAATGAGCGAGCGTGAAAGACAAAGTCTTTCACGCTCGCTCATTTTGTCGAGAGAGTAAGGCGCAGGAAAGTTTCGGTCAGCGCGCTTGCGCGTGTGCCTTTCTCAAAGGCTTGCGGGGTGGAGGGGCAGAGCCCTCCTCGCCCTCCGCAGAGGGCGAAGTGGCCTTGGCGTTTTCTTTGTGAGCAAACTCGCGAAGCGATTTGCAATGAGCGCGAAGCGCGAATTTCCTTTCATTTTGCGCCTACGGTG
>JAZSKO010000237.1:0-6436 GCA_045534875.1 Eubacteriales bacterium
CACCAAGCCCCATCAGATAGGCCATCCCTCCCCAGATCAGTTGACGAAAGAGCCATATCAGCCTCCGTCGGCTCACCGATGTATCTCTCGCTTGCAAGCGCGCGGTGAGTCCTTCCCTTTTTCGTTTTGCTTTTTCCTGCATCTTTCTTCCGTTTCCTTTCTTTTTGTCCTTGTTTCAAAAGGCATCTCTATTTTACTCCTTTTCCTGTGCGTTTTCGGTCGAAACGGGAGGGGCGGAAGGCTTCGGATTCGGGCGAAAAAGCGACCTTTTGGGGGAATGCGGAACATTTCGGTTGAAGGGGGGATCGAAAGCGGTCTCTTTTCCTCGCCTTTCGCTCCTTTTTGTGTCTTTTCGTCGCACGATTGTTGCCTTCCTATCCCGTCTCGCGGTCGATTTCTCCGCTCGATTCGCTCTTTTTCGACATTTTCCGACTTTGGAATTATTTTTTGAACTTTTTTTCAAAAAGGGCTTTTCTTTTTGTCCAAAATGTGCTATAATGGAATAACCGCAAAAAAGAGGAAGGAGAGAACCCGCATGATGGAGCAGGAAAAGACCGTTTGCTTTACGGGGCATCGCACGATTCCCGCACAAGAGATCCGAACATTAAAGAAGCGCCTGCGTACCGTGATCGCGGAGCAGATCGAAAGAGGGGCTACCTGCTTTCGGGCAGGGGGCGCGATGGGCTTTGACACGCTTGCCGCTGAGGCGGTTCTGGAGCTTCGCGCGCGCCATCCTCACATCCGCTTGGAGCTGTTTCTGCCCTTCCCTGAGCAGGTCTTTCACTGGCCTGCCGATGCCGCTCGCGCCTATGAGCGGATCTTGAAAAAGGCCGACCGCGTTCACTACACCTGCCCCTCCTATTCCATGGCGGCCTATCGCTTGCGAAACCGTCAGCTTGTGGAGGGTGCAGAGGTCTGCATCGCCTACCTCACCGATTCCGACGGCGGCACGGCCTATACCTGCTCGCTCGCCTTGAAAAAGGGCTTGGGGTTTATCAATCTCGGGGATTAAGAGGATCTTCAAGAGCTCCCCTTTGGGGGCTCTTGGAGATTTTTTCGTTTCTCTTGTTTTATTTCTTCCCTCGCCTGTTGACTTTTTCTATATTTTGTGATATATTTATAGTATTATTATCCGTGGCAACCCACTTTACCCTGCGGCCGCGCAACGGTCGCTTTGATTTGGAGGAAACCGATATGAAGAAACAATGGCTCAAAGCCGCCCGTCTCCTGCTCGTCCTGCTTTTGTCCTGCCTTGCTTGCCTCACCCTCGCCGCCTGCGACGAGAAGGATGAGCCAGAGCAGGAGGTGGGAGACGACAAGGTGATCGTGACCTATTTCACGAATCCCGACTGGCCGAAGCAAACGAGGGAGATCAAGGATGGAAAATTCACCCTCAAGCCCCCTCCCACGCGTCCCGGCTATACCTTCCTCGGTATGTTTGACAAGTCCACGGGCGGTAGCCAGATCGTGGACGTGAACGGAAACTGCATGGTGGAGATCACCAAATCGGTCACGCTCTACGCGCAATGGGCTCCCAAGAACGTCACCATCCGCTTTGACGCGGGCGAGGGAACGCTCTCCACAAGCGAGACTGAGCGCACTCTCACCTACGGAAGTGCCGTTTCCGCCTTCCCCACCGCCACGCGCGAGGGCTACGTTTTCCTCGGTTGGCGTGATGCCAGCGGCGAGCAATGCTCCGAGGGCGCGAACCCCATCGGCGCGCACAAGACCGCTACCTACGACTCCTACGACATGAAAAACGACGAGGTAACGCTGACCGCCATTTTTGAGATCAAGCGTCTGACGATGACCCTCGACTTCAACGACGGCAGCTACAAGGACGAAACACGGGAATTCAACTACAACGCCGACTTCGACAAGGTTCAGCTTCCCTCCAAGGATACGGGAACGGCCTACATCGTGGCTTGGTCCACTCATCCCACCAACATCGTCCCCTTCTCGGGCAACATCACCGAGGATCTGACGCTGTACGCCATCTGGAAGAACTACAAGAAGGTGCTTTTGGATGATGGGCAAGGAAACCAAGTGAGCATCCGCGTATGCGAAAACGAGCCCTACGATCTCACCAACACCACCGACATGACCCGTCCCGGCTTCGTGACCGACGGATGGTACGACAACGCGCAATATTCGGGCGCGCCGATCACCACCCTGACCTTCGGCTCGGCCAAGGACGTGTATTACGTCAAATGGGCGGAGGCCACCTACACCGTCACCTTCACGCCTGTTGACGACACGACCTTCGACAGCTTTACCTATAACATGGGCGACATGGTCGTGTACCCCACCGCCTCCCGCGAGGGCTACACCTTCCTCGGCTGGTGCAAGAGCGAGGCGCTGACCGACACGCCCCAGCTCATGCTCACCGCCGATTCCTACGGTGACATGACCCTTTATCCCAAGTTCCAGCCGAAATCCTACGGCGTCGTTCTCAACGCCAACGGCGGCGCGGTGAACGGTACGACCGAGGCAGTCTTGACCTACGGACAGGGCTTTACCCTCTCGATCCCGCTTCGCACCGGCTACCATTTCGTTGGTTGGTTCACCTCCCCCGAGGAGGACAGCCAAAAGCTGACCAACAATCAGGGCGCGTCGATCGCTCCCTTTACCCTGACCGAGCAGACCCAAGTCTACGCGCATTGGTCGCCGATCCTCTACACCATCACCTTTGAGACCAATGGCGGTAGCGCTGTGACGCCTCTGATCGGCGCGTACGGATCCATCGTCACGCTTCCCGAGCCTCCCGTGAAGGCCGGCGTCCTCTTTAACGGCTGGTACAATGCCGACTATTCGTCACAGTACATTGATACCGTCACGGTCACGGGCAACATGATCGTGTACGCGATGTGGGTGGAAAGCACGCCCATCACCAACGCCGAGCAGCTCAAAGCCATCGCCTCGGCGCCGAACCGCAACTACCATCTGGTCTGCGACATCAATCTCGACGGACAGACATGGTCTCCCATCGGAGAGTTCACCGGCATCCTCAACGGAAACGGACACAAGATCTACAACTTCGTGCTGTCCTCCAATGAGGGAACCGACCGCTTGGGCTTTATCGCCCTCAATCAGGGACAGGTGAAGAACCTCGTCTTTGAGAATGTCACCTTCAACTTCCAACGCACCTCGAGCTGGTCGGCAGGCGGCGTGATCGTCGCGCAGAACGGCGGTCAAGGCAAGATCACCGATTGCACGGTTCGCCTCGGAAAGATGAGCTTCACCCACGTTGGAAACATAACGAAGGGCACAACGCATATGTTGCTTGGAAATATCGTTGGCTCGAACGCCGGCTTGATCGTAAACTGCAACGCCTATGTAGATATGGAAGGAACGGCTATCGCCGCCACCACAACCAACTGGCATTACGTGAACGCCGTCATCATTGCGGGCGGTATTGCGGGTGAGAGCAGTGGGCAGATCCTTTCCTGCAAGAGTGATCTGACGATCTCGGTCGCCGCCGCTGTGCGTGACGACAACGGTGGACAATGGTACAAGCGCGGTTGCACCTACCTGCGCTTGGGCGGCATCACGGGACAGATCTCGGGCGGCGCGAAGATCGACGGCTGCTATTCTGCCTCCAATGTCACCGGAAAGCTCGGTTATCAGTTCGACAATAATAAGAATGAAAGCGCGGTTCAAATGTACGTTGGCGGTATCACCGGATACATGACCTCGGCAACCGTCTCGAACTCGTACGCCACAGGAAGCGTGTATTCCTCCTGCCGTCGGGATACCGACGGACACACGGGTGAGGTGAGTTGTGTGGGCGGTCTTGTGGGTCTGATCGGCTCGAACGGAACAGTGGAAAACTGCTACGTATTTGACAACACCGTTTCCACCAACGGCTTAGCTGCTCACTATGCAGGAGGCCTTGTTGGTCGCAACGAGGGCATCGTTCGCAACTGCTACGCCAAGGGCTCTGCGCTTCACAACGGGTCGGGTGTGACGGCAGGCTTCGTTTCCTCCAACGCCTCCACGGGTATGATTGTGGCCTGCTTCTCGCTTGACACGAGCTTCCTTGCCGAGAGCGGCGGAACCGTGAGCAACTGCCATACCAGCTCCGACAATGCGTTTGCCGACAAGGCCGACGCCGCCACCCTGCTCTCGACCGCGTTCTTGCAGGATACGCTTTACTGGAATCCCGCTGTCTGGGTATTTACCGAGGGCGAGCTTCCCACTCTGTTGCACGCGGCGAGGGCCGATGCGTAACCGAAAGGAGTTTACTTTATGAAAAAGGTTCTATACACCGCGCTTGTCGCCGGTGGCTTGCTTCTCTTGGCGCTTCTGATGCTTTCTTCCTGCGCCACGCAACAGCCCCACGATATTCCCGACGGAGTTTATGACGTTGTCCTTTGGGAGGGAGAAGACCCCGTCGAGATCGAATTTAAGAACGGCAAAATGGTATCCGAGGACGGCTCTCCCTATCTCATTGACGGGAATCTGGAATGCCGTTACCTATATGTCAGCAAGGATCTGGACGGTAGCCCTCACGTGCGTTGCGTGACCGATTATGTCTGGCGCGTGCTTCCCGGCAATTCCAACAAGCGCGTAAAGCCCGGAAAAACCAAGCTCTACGCCGCTTGGGGGCCTGCCGAATACATCTGCGTTTACATGATTGACGACAAGAGAATCCGCAAGGAAGATTACGTCAACTATTACGAGGGACTTTCCTACGATGCCCCCTCCAAGGACGGCTATGTCTTTGACGGTTGGTTCAACGAGGATTTTACCATTCGGTACAGCGATGGCACGAAGGGCCTGTTTGAATACCGTTGCTTGAACGACAACATGGAGATCGTTGGAAACAAACTGACGCTTTACGGTCGGTATCTTCCCAAGGATGTGACCCTGACACTCCATTACGGCGATGAGCGCACCGAGAACCGTACCGTGAATCGCTATTCCGAAATCAAATCCGCCGAGCTCCCCACCGAAAAGGGGAACGGACGGCATTTGGTTGGATGGTCACTCACACCCAACGGTGCATTCTTTAACGGAAAGATCGAGGAGAACATGACCCTGCATGCCGTTTGGAGCAACTACAAAACCGTTCATTTCCACAACCTGACCGAGAGCGCCGGAATGGAATGCTACGAGGGCAACACCCTCACGCCCCCCACCTATGAGCGTCCCGGCTACCGCTTTGACGGTTGGTTCTTGACCGAGGCCACCACAGGCTCTGCCGTTTCGGATTTCTCCTACACTTCGCTTCAAAGCGACTACTACGCAAAATGGACACCCGTTTCCTATACGGCCACGCCCCACGCCCCCGGCTTTACCCTGTCGCCGATCACCTACCAGTACGGCTACGGTGCAGATCTCCCCATGATCTCCAAGAGCGGCTACATCTTTGAGGGCTGGTGCTTGCTGGAGGATTGCTCCGACACGCCGCTCCAGCGTCTCCCCGAGACGGCGTACGGCAACATCACCCTCTACGCCAAATTTACCCCTCGCAGCTTCACCATCACCCTGCACGCCACCGAGGGCTTTGCCGAGACCAATCTGCCCGTCACCTTTGACGCGTCCTTCACCGCCCCCGTCCCCTCCAACTCCAAGACCTTCCTTGGTTGGTTCAATCTGTCGGGTGAGCAGTACACCGACGAAAAGGGCAACTCTCTTGGCGTTTACCAGAATCACGAAAGCATCAACCTCTACGCCAAATACGCCGAGGATGAGCAGGAAGGAGGACAGCAAGCATGAAACGACATCCCTTAATAAGAACCCTTTCCCTGCTTCTCGCGTTGCTCGCCATTCCTTTCCTGCCCGCCTGCGGCTATCGCGTATATGAATCCGAGGTTTGGGAGGGATATTATCCGACCGTTCTGCATGAGGGGGAGAAACCTGTGAGGTTGTATTTTACCCGTGGTCATATGATTAACGGCGAAAGATACGGCGCTTATTCGATCTCCAAGGAGATCTATCGCCTGTATAAGGATCCCGAAATGGAGGAAGCACCCTATTTCGAACTGAATGAGAACGGATACTGGCGTCAGCATCAAACATCCGGAAATTATATTCGTCCCGGAAAAAAGCTCTACGCGGAGTGGCGTACCAAGCAATACGATCTATTCTTTTATAAGGAGGAAAAATACGCCACCCGTCTGCACACCTCGAACTCCGATATGAAAGAGTATACCGACATTGAATTCGGCGGCTACATCAAATACCCCGACTACGCCCCCGAGGGCTACCGCTTGGTCGGATGGTTCAGCGAGGATCTTTCGGTGCAATACACCGACGGAACAACGCCTCGTCAGGGCTATTCCACCATCAACGAGGCCTTCTTCCCCAACAATGAGATCTGCTCCGCCATTCGGTTCCGTCCGAAATTCGAGCCGATCGCAGAGGAATGAAACAACACGCCGTTTGATAGTACAAACCCGTTAGCCACTTTCTTTTGACACCGTAGGCGCAA
>JAZSKO010000062.1:0-4724 GCA_045534875.1 Eubacteriales bacterium
GGGTCCTCCCTCCCCAAGGTCTTCCCCCTCCAAGGTCTTCCTCACCCCGCCAAGAACTCCTCCAACGTTAATCCACGGAGCATGATCTCGGTAGCGGCCTCACGACCGACGAAGCGATAATGCCAAGGCTCATAGCAGTAGCCGGTGATATCGGTCTTGTTTTGCGGATAGCGAAGGATGAAGCCAAACCGATGGCAATTTGAAAGCAGCCATTGACCGGCGGCGGTGTTTGCGAAGTCCTCGGTCAGAACAGCATCCGAGGAAGCGAGATCGACGCACAGACCCGTGTGATGCTCGCTCTGCCCGGGGAAGGCCGAATAGAAATTGGCGACCTGACGGGCGTCCTCGGCGGTCAGAGATTGGAGATGATTCTGCACGTAGACGGTTTGGATATAGTCCTCCCCGAAAAAAGCACGCGCCTCAGAGGAGATCCCGTTCTGCTCACGGGAGAGATAGTTATTGAACAGCGAATTTTGATAGGCCTGCGTGCGGTAGGCCGATTGGATCCGCACGTCGGTAACGCCGTCCGCCGCCATCTCGGCAAGCATGGCGTAGAGCGCGCGTGAGGCGCGTCCCTCCAGCTCCATGCCGTTCTTGGCGACCTTCTCGGTCAGCACGACAGACCCCTCCAAGGGGTAGGACGCGCCGCCCAGCTCGGTGGCGTCGGTGACGGGATTCTGCTTGTTCACAAGAAGCAGATAGTGCGGGGACATCCCCGTTTGTATGTCGGAGAGAAAGCCCTCCGCGTAGGTCTTATAGGTGTATTCCATCGTTTCGTAGAGATAACCGCCTCCTGCGGTTGGATAAGTGGGAGCGCTTGGCTGTGTGGTTTGCGCAGAGGCGTCTCCGAGCTGTAAGCAGCCCGAGAGCAGGATCCCCAAGAGCAACAGGATCGCCACGCATCCGCACCGTTTGGTTGTTTTCTTCATAGAACCTTCCTTTTATAGAATCAGGGCTTGGTCTCGATCACGATAAAGTATGGCGACGTGGGGGAATTGAGGATATTCACCTTGGTGGCGCACACCTTGTGACGGCTGATGCCCGACAGATACTCGCAGATCATTCGTCCCTCGGCGTCCCCCTCCTCGTGTCCCGGGTAGACCGCCACGTTCAAAATGGCGTCCCGATCCATCAGCTCAATGGCCGCCTCGATCGCGGGCATGGTGCTTTCGCGCAGTGTGGTGATCGATTTATCCCCACCCGGAAGCCATCCCAGATTGAACATCCCTGCCCGAAAGGGGACTTTGACATAGTTTTTCACGAACTGATGGGAGTCATGTATCAGGGTGTAATTTTGCGGACAGCCCGTCTCACGCAGATGCCGCTCGGTGGATTCCACCGCCGCCTTTTGAATATCGAAGGCGTAGACGTGTCCGCTCTCGCCAACGGTCTTGGAGAGAAACTCGGTGTCGTGACCGTTTCCCATGGTGAAATCCACGGCAATGTCTCCCTCTTTCAGATGGTTGAGGATGAAATATTTATGCAAGGCAAGCAGATCGATCATGGTGACTCTCCCGTTGATTATTTGTTGTGAATATCCCCTCGCAAAAACTTGAAGGCGCGCTCCACGGCGTCCTTGGAATTGTACCAAGGCTCGTCCTGAAAGCGGTAGTCAAATTTCTTGCAGAACCAGGAGACATCGTTTTGCAATTCGTCCATGTAGCTCTCCACCACCTGCGCGCAGGCTTGAGCGAAGGGCGGATTCTTTTTCTTTCCCAGCCGTCTTTGACCGTAGTAGAGAAGCAGACGGTAGTGGGGCAGACAAAAATAGGGCTGGGACTTCAATTTCGGTCGGAATTCCTCGTCGATGTCCCACAGATAGACCACCGTGTCGGCCATTTTTTCGAAATTGCTCTCGATGCGACTGCACACATAGCAGGTGGATTCCAGCTCCCCGATCCGCTTTAAGGGACGGTTTCCCTGTCCTCCGCCGAGCCCTCCGTCTCGGATCTCGCTCCGCAATTCGGCCAGATGGCTCTCCAAGGTGAGCGCCATGCCAAGGCGATTCTTGCGCGTGAACATCAAGTCGTAATGCAAGCGACAAAAGCCCGCCTTGTTGGTCTTGATCCGCACGTCGGGCTCCATCATGGAGGCTCCCAGAATCAGATCCAGCTCGTTTTCCTCCAACTGTCGGTAGAGCGCGCACATCGGACAGCCGCAGGAGGGGTCCTTTGCCGAGGCCTCAAACGCCTCGTTGATCGGGATGGTGAAATTCATTTCCATGTTGCTTGCCTCCGTGGGTTTTCGTATCTGTTTTTATTATAACACAAAAGCCGAGCCTTGTAAAGAGAAAAGCAACTTTTGCAGATCGAATTTTTCTCTTTGCGATCCGACATCTTTGCTTAAAAATTGAGCATCCCCCTTGACGAATCGAGGAAAATGGACTATAATAATGGTAACACCTCAATCTTCCATCAAAAGGAGAAACACTATGTACCGTATTGGAATCGACCTCGGCGGAACCAACATCGCCGCCGGTCTTGTTGATGAGCAATTCACCATCCTCTCGCAGGACAGCACCCCCACTCTGGTGGGTCGTCCCGGTGAGGAGATCGTTTCCGACATCGCGCGCCTCTGCCGCACGATCTGCGAAAACACAGGCATCACGCTTTTGGACGTGACCTCCATCGGCATCGCCTCCCCCGGCATCGTGGACAACGACACCGGCTGTGTGGTCTACGCCAACAATCTCGGCTTCCGTCACTTCCCCATCATCCCCCTGCTCCGTGAGCAGACCGGCGTGGAGAAGATCTACATCGAAAACGACGCCAACGCCGCCGCTTGGGGCGAGGCGATCGCAGGCGCGGCAAAGGGTAGCCGCTCTTCTGTAATGATCACGCTCGGTACGGGCGTGGGCGGCGGGATCGTCTCGGACGGTAAGGTCTACAAGGGCTTCAACAACGCAGGCGGCGAGCTTGGACACATCGTGATCCAAGTGGGCGGCGAGCCCTGCACCTGCGGCCGTCGCGGCTGTTGGGAGGCCTATTCCTCGGCGACCGCGCTCATCCGCATGACGCGCGAAAAGCTGGACGCTTGCCAAGCCTCGGGCAGAGCCACCGCTATGACCGAGCTGGTGGAGAAGAAGGGCAAGATCAACGGACGCACCGCCTTTGACGGTATGCGCTTGGGTGATGAGGCCGCTACCGAGGTCGTCAACGAATACGTGGACTATCTGGCCTCCGGCATTGCCAGCATGATCAACATTTTCCAGCCCGAGGTCCTCTCGATCGGCGGCGGCATTTCGAACGAGGGACAGTTCCTGCTCGACTTAGTTGTTCCCAAGGTTCGCGCGCAGCAGTACGGCACCGACCTCGTTCCCCTGACCGATATTCGCATCGCCACCCTTCGCAACAACGCCGGCATCATCGGCGCGGCTGTGCTGGGGATGTAAGCGTTTTGCGCGAAGCCTCTCGCTCCGAGGGGCTTCGTTTTCGTATGCGTGTCCGTATGCGTGGGAGCTTTTCTCCATCAATTTTCCAGAAAGGAGCGACTGTCTTGCTTTTCGTTCTCTCCGAGGATCGCGCGCTCGGTTCGTCCGTCACCTCTGCCCTTCATGCGCGCGGCATCCCCTCTCTGTGGGCAACGCCCGACGTGGGGCTGTCGCTTTGTCAACAAAATGATACGGGTGGCGTCTTTTTGGACGGTCGCGCGCATCCCTCCCTCGCCCTTCGGCTCTGTGACCGTCTTCTCTCACAATATCCCTCCCTACCGATCGCGCTTTTGGTATCCGACCACACGCGCGTGGACGTCAACGTCTCTCGCATCCTGCGCGGCGACCTCTCCCTTGACCTGCTTTTGGAGGAGCTTTCGGTCTTTTTCGTGACCTGTTGTGGCGGTTCTACCACACCCTCCACCTATCACCTGCGCGCCGATCCTGCCTCCTCTCGCTTTTTCTATCTCGGTTACCCCTTGGAGCTTTCCGCTCCCGCCTTTTCCCTCGTTTCCTACCTCTTTCACCGCGCTCCCAAGCCCGTTTCCACCAACGAGCTTCTCTCTGCTTGCTTCCCGAACGGCTCGCAATCCCCCGCCGCCCTCTCCTCCCTCGTCTCTCGCGTCAATTCCCTTTCTTCCCGTATCTCCGGACTTCCCCTCATCCTCTCCGTCTATTCCTTCGGCTACCGTTTGGCGGATGGGTTGGTGTAGAGGGGGAAAAGACCTTGGAGGGGTGACCCCTTCTTAGGAAAGAAGGGGTCTCCCCTCCAAACCTCCCCTCTACCAAGATCCTCAAACAGGGCTATCCTCTCGCTTTGCGAAAGATAGCCCTGTTTGAGTCTTTTTTAGGGAAGGTATTGTTTTAATGGGTGCGGCTACGCGTTTTTGCTTTTCATAAATTCTTTATCAACCCGTAGGGCGGGGGCTTGCTCCCGCCGAAAATTTCGGATAAAAGCATCATAAAACCTCTTTGCTCAGGATGACACATAGACGGAAGGGTGGCGATGATGGGAAAGAGGCGGCGGAGCCACGCCCCGCCCTACGGGTTAGATTTCCTTTGGAAAGCCCTCTCCGTCTCGCTATCGCGCTCCACCTCCCCCATAAGGGGCGGCTTTGGAGTTGTTTCCCCATGGTTATGATGAAGCAAAAACACGAAGCGAGCTTTTTGAAAAAAAACACCTACCTCGAAATAAGACTCAAACAGGGATACCAAATGCTACGCATTTTGCCACGCATTTTGGTATCCCTGTTTGAGGTTTTTGGGAGAGGGAGGGGATTGGGGAGGGAGAGGC
>JAZSKO010000188.1:0-2183 GCA_045534875.1 Eubacteriales bacterium
AGGCAGTTGCTCTATCCGACTGAGCTAAAGGCACATCAGAGATTCAAACAGATTTTTTGCTTCCCGCAAAAACGAGAAGCAAAAAATCGTATGGAGCGAGTGATGGGAATCGAACCCACGCGGCCAGCTTGGAAGGCTGGAATTCTACCATTGAACTACACTCGCGTCGTTTGAAGACACCTTCCGAATAGGTACTTGCATATTATAACACATCCAAAATCGTTTGTCAATAGATTTTTTCGATTTTTTTCAAAAAAACCACGAACAAATCCGATAAAAAACACTCCAAGCAAGACAGAACCCCTCGTTTGATGCAGAGGGCATCTGCCTTGCTTGGCTTTTTCATGCTTTCTTTCGTTTGGAAACGATCCCACCCGGCTTTCCCGTGTGCGACGGTCTTCGGAGCGGACGTCCGGCTGTCTTCGGTTTCTCTGTCTGCGATCTTCTGTCGCGGGACGCCGTCCTCGTCTGTCCCTTGGGAGACGGCTTTTTGCCGCTCTTTTGGGGATGTCCACCCGCCCTTCGACGGTCTGCCTTGGGTCTTGTATTGGCAGAGGGACGCACAAGGCAATCCTTGCCAAAGCCGATCAGGTCCTCTCGTCCTGCGCGACGGAGCGCCTCGCGCACCAAGTCGGCGTTTTGCGGACGGTTGTATTGCAACAGCGCGCGTTGAAGCTGCTTTTCGTGATAATCGGTGGCAACGTAGACCGTTTTGTTCGTCAACGGGTTGATGCCTGTGTAGTACATCACGGTCGATGCCGTTCCCGGGGTGGGGTAGAAGTCCTGCACCTGCTCGGGGGCGTAGCCGTTCCGTTTGAGGCAGAGAGCCAGCTCGACCGCGTGTTGCAGGGTAGAGCCGGGGTGGCTCGACATCAGATAGGGAACGAGATACTGCTCCTTCCCGATCGCCTTCGTAATGGCAAAAAAGCGACTGCGGAAGTCCTCGTAAACCGCGAAGGCAGGCTTGCCCATGCAGGCGAGAACGCCGTCGGCGCAATGCTCGGGCGCAACCTTGAGCTGTCCGCTCACGTTATCCCGTACCAGCTTGCGGAAGAAATCCTCCTTTTTGTCGAGCAACAGATAATCAAAGCGAATGCCGCTTCGGATAAAGACCTTTTTCACCCCAGGAAGCGCCTCCACCTCCTCGATCAGACGCTGATACTCGCTGTGATCCACCTTCAAATTGGGGCAGGGCTTGGGAGCGAGACACTTGCGCGAGGCGCAAACACCGTCGGTGAGCTGCTTGTCGCAGGCGGGGTAACGGAAATTCGCGGTCGGACCGCCGATGTCGTGGATATAGCCCTTAAAGCCGGGGAGAGCAGTGATGGCTCTTGCCTCGGTCACCACACTTTCCACGCTTCTGGAACGCACCGTCCTTCCCTGATGGAAGGCGAGCGCGCAGAAGTTACAGCCCCCGAAGCATCCGCGATTATGCGCGATCGAGAACTGCACCTCCTCGATCCCGGGAACGCCGCCCGCCGCCTCATAGGAGGGGTGATAGCGACGCTGATAGGGGAGAGCATACACATGATCCAGCTCCTCGCGCTCCAAGGGAGGCATGGGCGGATTCTGGACGAGCAGCTTGCCGTCGTACCGCTCGCAAATGGCGCGACCGTTGATGGCGTCCTGATTCTTGTACTGAATGCCGAACGCCTCGGCGTAGGCGCGCTTATCGGTTTTCAAGGTGTCGTAGTCAAAGGTGGCGGCCACCTCATAGTGGATGGGATCGTCGGGCGAGGCGAGATAGACGGTTCCGCGCACGTCTCGGATCTTTTTGATCGGAACGCCGCGATCCAAGAGAGAGGCGATCCGAAGCAGGATCTTTTCCCCCATACCGTAGGTCAAGAGATCCGCGCGGCTGTCCACGAGTATCGAGCGACGCACGCGATCATCCCAGTAATCGTAATGCGCGAAGCGGCGGAGGGAAGCTTCCAAGCCCCCCAAAATGACGGGAACGTCGCCGTAGGCCTCGCGGATGCGATTGGTGTAAACGATCACGGCGCGGTCGGGGCGATTCCCCATTTTTCCACCGGGGGAGTAGTAGTCGAAGGAGCGCTTTTTCTTGGCGGCGGTGTAGTGCGCCACCATGCTGTCGATATTGCCCGAGGTGACAAGGAAACCGAGACGTGGCTTGCCGTATTCCTTGAAGGCTTCGGTGCTTTTGTAGTCGGGCTGGGAGAGGA